>JBCDFK010000507.1:0-2299 GCA_039178065.1 Pseudomonadota bacterium
TTTCTCAGAAACAATACGTTGCCTAATTACACTGCCCAACCCAACGCAAATCATGTCATCGCCAATTCGCATAACCCAATAGTCAGCGGTACCATCCACGATTATATGGTCGCCGAGCGTGCGCGAATTAACTAACCGCTCTTTTTCGTCTTTGCCGACTTTGAATACTGCTGGTCGGGGTGACCCTGGCGGCAGCGTAAACGTTGTTTGGTAAGAGTTGTCAGAAACAGCAATCGGCCGGAAATCACCAGATCCAGCTATAAGATAATTGTCTTCTATGGGACCAGGCTCAAATTTTCCAAAATCATCGTTCTCTTCTTCTGCGGATTTTTCTATCTCCGCAGGGTATGTGAAATGCGCGCGAAATGCTTGTCCGGCGCCAAGTTTCGGTCCCGGCTGGATCTCTCCTATCGACTGTAACTCAAAAGTATATACACGCTTGTCAGTATAAACTGTCATGTTGGTTAGTGCGTCATCGATGATTGGCTTGATGCTGATCACATTGCCGCTACTAAGCTTAACCACCTCCCATGAGGCACTATCACCAATGAGGATTGATTCCACGTTCTCATTTTCTTCGAACTGTAGCGCCGATACAGACTTAAGATGTAAGTCTAGCTTGTAGACATTGTTTTCATCGTAGACATATTCTTTGATCCTGGTGTCTGCTTCGAGGCTTTCAGCGGACTGCTCGGCTTTCGTAGGCATCAAAAGGATCGTCGACGAGAACATCACTGCAATAATAAATCTTTTCATAATATCTCCTATTGAATCGTTGATTGGTTTGGCGCTGGCAACACTAACCAGCAAGCTCAGCATCAATTCGATACGCTAGTACGCGGAAGCCTAGAGGATTTTTCCAAACCGTCTGAAGCGAAGCCTCTTGATCGGGTTCAAATTTGTACCCAACGGTGACAACAAAAGTTCGCTCAACAACAGATTCGCCGTCTTCTTCACGGTGCTTAGTGATGCGAACACGAGCCAAATCATAGCCACTTTGTGTCTCTGATGGCGTCAGTGCTATGGATTTAACGACCACGCTAACACGCACATCTTGGCCGTAAACGTGTGGTGGATACTGTTCCGATGAAGAATTCCAAATTGCAGCCAGTGAATCAGCCGCCTGTTCTTCTGACCGCGTCATTACATCTGTGATTCGGGGATTATTGTCAGCCGGATCAAATGTTTCGCGGTCAGTAATGTATGATACGAGTTCTGCCTGAAGCACCGCCTCTTGTTGTTGCAAAGACGCGGGACGCACTTGGACAATCTTTTCTGCTTCACCAGTTGTCTTATCAACCAAAACAACGAACGGTTTTGTTTCGTTAAGTGGTAGTATGACGATTAGTGCGACCAGTGAGAGGATGGCCATCAACATCGAACCAACCGCGACCCTCGCCCAATTGTTTCGTTGTTGTTGAAGAGTGAAGAGTACTTCATCTTCAAATGAGTGTTGAAAATCTGAACTTTCCATGTCGTGTTACCTATTCTACTTGTGCCGCAATCATTTATTTTGATCGATAGCGATTCATTTGCTCGGCAGACAATCTGCCGTTGTTCCCACTCCCTCGAGTAGGCGCATTTGCATTGCGAGCCTCGGCACGATTCGGCGCCGGAGTTCCAGAACTGCTAGTGTGCATTTTTTTGGCTATTCGCTCATCGCGTCGGCTGGCACGCGCATGGGCACTTTGGCGCATTGAGTGAATTCCAGTGCGTATAGCTTGAACTGGATTTGCCCCAGCTTTGGCCGCTTGGCTTGCGGTTTTTGCACCTTCCATGACACGGCTGGCGCCACCCGTAGCAGCGCTCATTCCCATTCTTGCAGCAGCCATAACAACACCGGCGCCAATGGCAGCAACTGATGCTGATGCAAGGGTACTCGCCAATGTCGGGATCTGGAAAAGCAGCGCTAGAGCACCGATCATAATCACTAGAAATGACACGTATATACCAAGGTTATCATCAAGTCCGGATGCCGGCAGCAACTTTGCGGCGGCGAACAATACAACGGCCATAAGGGCTGAAATCAACAACGGAATAACTGCGAAGCCGAGCATAAAACGCATCCAGCTCTCAAAGTGACCTCTCGTCTGCGGCATAATAAGCATACCAATTGCAAGCGGCGCCAAACTCATAGACATAGCAAATCCGATTTTGCCTACCATGATGACGACAGCAGCAGCCGCAACAAAGATGAAACCTATGATCATAATGGCGATTCCGATGAAAATATTGCGTATCGACTTACCAAGATTCCAAAAGCTCAGGCTGTTGAGAAACTTGCCACCGATTGAAAAAA
>JBCDFK010000508.1:0-2297 GCA_039178065.1 Pseudomonadota bacterium
CATTGTTTTCCCAAACCACCACAATTGTCCAAAATCTGACAATCACTTGTCTGCTTTTTCATCGCCCGGCAGCACATATTCTGTGCCTTCCCAAGGGCTTTCAAAATCGAAATCACGAAATTCCTGGCGCAGATGAACCGGCTCATACACTACGCGCTTAGTCTCATCGTCGTAACGCACTTCGACAAATCCAGTCAGTGGGAAGTCTTTGCGTAGTGGATGACCTTCAAATCCATAGTCGGTAAGGAGCCTGCGGAGATCCGGGTGCCCCGTGAACAAGATGCCGTACATATCGTATGCCTCGCGCTCAAACCAATTCGCGCCAGGGAAAATGCTTGTAATAGAAGGTACTGGCGTATCTTCATCAGTTTGTGCCTTCACCCGAATGCGCTGATTTAGTGTTGGGCTCATCAAGTGATAGACTACATCAAAACGGCGTGGTCGAGCCGGATAATCAACACCGCACATATCTATGAATGAAATGAATTTCAGCTGCATGTCGCCACGCAAAATCTTCATCGTTTCATGCAAATTTTCTATCGCGACCTGCACGGTCAGTTCGCCGACAGCCACCGTCAATTCATGGTCAACACCAGCAAGACGATCGGCGACCGTATTTTTCAAATCGTCGATCGCGCTCGTTTCGCGCTCTTTTTGTGATGTTGCCATCTGGTTTTCCCCTGACCTGCCCCTCGGGCCAATCAAATTATCTCTCAATTGTACCGGTGCGGCGCATTTTCTTCTGAAGCATCAGGATACCGTACAACAGCGCCTCGGCTGTTGGCGGACAACCCGGCACATAAATATCCACTGGCACGATACGATCGCACCCGCGCACCACAGAATATGAATAGTGATAATAGCCGCCACCATTGGCGCATGACCCCATCGAGATCACATAGCGCGGCTCTGGCATCTGGTCATAAACTTTGCGCAAGGCAGGTGCCATTTTGTTGGTCAGCGTGCCGGCAACAATCATCACATCTGACTGACGCGGTGATGCGCGTGGTGCAATACCAAAGCGCTCAGCATCGTAGCGCGGCATCGATGTGTGCATCATTTCTACGGCGCAACAAGCAAGGCCAAATGTCATCCACATTAATGAGCCGGTTCTCGCCCAATTTATAAGCTCATCTGTTGAGGTGACCAAAAAGCCTTTATCACCAAGCTCATCGCTCAGCTCACCAAAATAAGGGTCATTGGCGCCAATAGGCTTGCCTGTCGACGGATCAATGATGCCCTTGGGCTGCGGCGCAACCAGCGTCTTGTTGTCGCTCAATCCCATTCCAGCGCACCTTTTTTCCACTCATAGACAAATCCGATGGTCAAAATTCCAAGAAACACCATCATCGACCAGAAGCCGAACATTCCTAAATCGCCAAAGGACACGGCCCATGGGAACAAAAACGCCACTTCCAGATCGAAAATGATGAACAATATTGCGACGAGGTAGAAGCGAACATCGAACTTCATGCGCGCATCATCAAATGAGTTAAAGCCACACTCATATGCGGATAATTTCTCTGGATCTGGATTTCTGTATGCAATGATAAAAGGTGCGATTAGCAATGCTCCTGCAATCCCAAGACAGACCGCAAGGAAAATGATAATCGGCAGATAGGAAGCGATTACTGCGTCCATGAATTCATCCCTGATAATTCGCGCACGTAAGGCGCATGGAGAGTCATGCCCGTTTTATTCTGCAAAGCGCCATTTTACAATGCTCAAAACGTCGAAAACCACTGAGTAAGGCGATGCGTCGCATGGTGATCTGATATTTCGAATTTCAGCGACGCATTTCTCATCATCTTTTGAGCTGTGGAAACAATGCCGATGGATTCATTTTAAACGTGGTGGCGCGGCTCGCCAGCCATCGTGCAATGAGAAGTGTCGCCAGCGTACCAATCAGATATCCAGCCAACACATCAGATAAATAATGGGCTTTTGCCGGCACGCGCGCAAAAGCTATGACGCCGGCAAGAATCAATGCAGGCCAACGAAGATTTGGAAAATACAGCGCCACAATCATGCCCAACGAGCCGGCCGTTGTCGCGTGTCCTGACGGGAAGCTTTGGAATTGATGCGTAAACTCGAAAGGTGAAAAAACATACGCGCCGTATTCGTCGAAAGTACGCGGCCTTCCTCGTCCAATTAGCTGTTTGGCAATGTTTATTAGTATTCCAGGAATTGCGATCGCAAAGAAGATAAACGCTGCTCGTTCATAGGCACGAACTAGCATTTTTTGCGTGCTTAAGCTTCGCGATCGCCAATCTTGCATTGATATGACGGTCATAATC
>JBCDFK010000509.1:0-2296 GCA_039178065.1 Pseudomonadota bacterium
ATGGTCTTTGACACCCGCAAATTCCGTTTGACCCATAAGAGCCACGTCGGTATGCAAAATTAGGATATATCCCAAATTAGGATGTTTGATTTCTTTATCATGCCATCCTTTGAATAGCAGTTTGAGAGGCGTGAAGGGTCCACAAGATGTTGAAAAGATTTATAATGTACGCCTCATTGGCAAGCGCAGGTTTGATATCGACGGCGAATGCCCAAACGATCCAAGGCGCATATGTCGGCTGTGTTAGTGAAGCAGCTTTGGACCAGTTCATTGACGCAGCAGTGGCAAGCGACACTCGCCAAATTCAGGCGCTTACGGGAAGCGCGTGTATTTCAATCGAAGGGTTGCAGTTCTCGGTCGTTGACCGGGGCTGGAGAAAGAGCCAAGTGCGGGTTTACGGGAACGGCCAATCGGCATTGCTTTGGACGGTTTCGGAGGCGGTCCGATGAGATTTCGTCGAACTCAAACCGGCGCAAGTTTAGCGTCAATGCGGCTCGTACTCACCTTCGTATTGGCCGTGTTACCCTTCGCGGCAATTGCCGACGTTAAGTCTGATGCAAGATCATCGCTTGAGATGTGGTCCCCTTCCGCCGTTGGCTTTTCTAACGGCACGTTGACCGTCAACTTGCCGCAAAACCGAGTAACGGAAGATATGTATATCGCGTCTCTTGCTTTCGGAATTTGTGTTGGGACGGTGACAGGAAAGGACTTCTCATCGGTCAGAGAATTCGTTCTGCTCAATCAAGGGGGCACCCAAGGTTTCGTGTACGAGCGAGGAGCAACGGACTGTGACGCCATCCTTGATGAAGACCTCCGTTCCATCAAAGATCAAAGACTGCACATTCTTGGTGCTACACATTGGCATTAGTTTCAGCAGCTCGAAAGCGGTGCCAGAGCATCGTTGAATTGCGGTGGCTTTCAGGAAGCAAACCGATTGCATTCACCAGTGTCGGAGGCGACGGGGTGAGGGTTTCAGGCCTTACAATCACAGTGCAATGAACTGATGTGAGCAATTTTCTGGGTTTTCCCTTTTTTTGTTGCAACCCGTTGCAGCGCTATAGTGGCGGGTAGTGTCGTGTTTTTCCGTAGATGCGAGCCAGAGATTGCATCTGTGACCTGTTGTGTCCGGTTTCGCAAAGAATGCAGAAAACTTGGCACTGAGGTTGCAACTCGTTGCAGTGCTGCGATCTCGCTGGCATCTGCTAAAACGGCTATGTGCTGAGATGTTGTCAAATCGTTCAGAAGTTGAATTCACGGCGGACGAGCTGGGGCAAGTTATTAGCCGCCTAGACAGGCCTGATAAAGATACCGCACCGCTGACGACGATGCTTGAAAACAGTTTAGGTGTTGGTCCGGGCAAAGGTCGCGCCACTTATCGCGATCAAAAGCATCATTGGGTCAGATGGCTGAACGACTATCAGCGACCGGATCGACCAGCCCAACGGGTCTATAACGCGATCAATTGTCCGACGATGCTGCTTTGGCTGGGCGAGGCGTTAGGCGTGGATCGGGAGCGTGTGGTCTCGGCGATCCATGCCGCCGAAAATGCTCCGGCCAATCAAATATCACAGACGGCAGCAATTCGTGGATTGATTGGCTGGGACGTGATCCATCGAAAGCTAGTAAGGCTTTTACGCGCGAAGGCGAGCGGCCTTAGTGGTGACCTCTAGGAATGGGGGTCCCATTTCGGACAGATTTTCGCCATCCAAAAGATTGAAGCGCCTGCAAGTGTCTGCAAAACAAGAGATACCTGAGGCTAGCAGTGAAACAATATCGAGAAGTCGAACCCGGCGAACTGAGCCAGACTGAGCTAAAATGCTACATCGCTGGTTTTGAAGAGTTTCACCGCGCACCACCGTATTGCAGAACCAAATTAGGATCGGGGTTGGTTATCACGGCGCGTGGTACCAATCCTTTAAGGAGTGTTGGCTGGGGTGGCTAACCGCGAAAGACTGCGAATTGAGAGAAGGGAATTTGGACC
This sequence comes from Pseudomonadota bacterium, assembly GCA_039178065.1. Taxonomy (GTDB): domain Bacteria; phylum Pseudomonadota; class Alphaproteobacteria; order Rhizobiales; family Rhizobiaceae; genus Ahrensia. The sequence goes on from JBCDFK010000509.1 coordinate 1,982, forward strand.
CATCTCGTGCTGCAGCAGAAACCAGATGGAACCACTTGTTGAACAGTCCGCTCATGTTTTGGCTCGCTGAAACCGCGAAAATGCCAGATGCCGCTTTGGCTGCTGCTGAAGAAGCGGCGGTTGCTGCGGCTGAAGAGAACCCCAGAAGCGGACATCCTCACGGTCAATACATGAGGAGGGCTTTGCCTTGGTGCGAAGTACAGCAAGCAATTCTAAGCGGTTCAGAGCCGGTTGCGCTCGAACTTGCGGAGCACGAGGCAACGCTAGCGTTTAGAAGACTGCGCGAGCGACGAAGTGAATTTAGACGACTAGAGC
>JBCDFK010000510.1:0-2279 GCA_039178065.1 Pseudomonadota bacterium
GTGTCGATTGTTTCTTGTTCTGGCGTTCCGGGATGAAAAACGATGTTGCCCGATATGTTCTCTGCTTCCGGAGACGGGAAGAATACAAACCCAACATGGCCGCCTGCAACGAAGCCGCGTCCGAAAATCAATATCAAGCCAACGGCCACCGCAACGGTTACATAGCGCCAGTTAAAGGAGAGTGTGACGAGCCAATTAAAAGGCTTTGATCGGAACCAATCGAACCCTGCATCGAAGTTTTTACGGAACCAACCCTCTTCATATTCCGTGCTTTTGAGTTCGAAACTAAAGCCTCGGCGAATGAACAATATGATGCCTTCGACCAAAAAGCCCAGAATGATTGCCGCCAAAGCCAAACCGCTGGCGAACATGATTGGGTTAAGCGTTTCCTGCCAGTTTTGGACCTGCTGTAGGATCGGTATGCTCGCAGCTAAACTGCCCTCTGTTACTCCGCGGGAAAGAAATGAAGTGCAAAATAGCGCAGCTATCAGTGCGATAAAAAACATGCGCCAATAGGAGAAACGAGCCGCCCTCTGGCTGCTCAAAGCATGGGATAAGTGACCAGGTAGTATCAGAAAGCACTCAACCAAGCTGGCGATCGCCACCGCAATCACAACGATTGGCAAAACGCCCATTATCTGGCCGATATTACCAGTCACCAGCAAAATTGGGGCAAAAGCGGCAATGGTGGTGATAATGGCCGCCGTAACGGGCGAAAGCATCTGTCCGACGCCGTTTTCAGCAGCTGTGATGGGGTCGTCGCCCAAGCTTCGCATCGTGTCAGTATGTTCACCCACGACAATTGCATCATCCACGATAATCCCAAGCATCATGATCAAGCCAAAAAGCGATATCATATTGATGCTCTGTCCCATCACATACATAAAGCCAATTGTCGCAAAAAGCGCGACTGGGATACCCGCCGCAACCCAGAGAGCAATTCGGGCATTAAGGAAAATAAACAGAATGACGATAACAAGCGCCAAGCCGCCTAGACCGTTTTTCACCAGCAACCAAATGCGATCAGACAGTGCATCTGCGCGCACCTGATAGGTTTGGACTTCAAGACTCGGCGGGATTATCTGATTAAACTCTTCCAGATATTCGACCAATATACTGTTTGTTGTCAGCGTGTCGGCATTGGCGGTGCTCATGACGTCGATTTCGATCGCGCGATTCTTGTTTGAAAAACCTTGGATCGCGCCTTCTTCAAATCCTTCTCTGACCGTCGCAATATCTTTGAGCAATATCTTCTCACCAGATGCGAACGACTTCACTTCTAAATCGCCAAGATTGCGCGCGCTATCTATGTCAGAAACGGTGCGTAGTTGGCGCTCAATAGCGCCATCAAGGGCACCCGAGGGTAAGTCGCGGCTATTGCTGCTGATGGCATTGGAAACATCTGTGATTGTCAGGCCAGTGCGGCGCAGTTCTCGCTCAGGAATATCAACCTGCAACTCGGGGTCGCGCAGGCCGGTGAAGTCGACTTTTTCAATACCCGCGTCAATCAATCCATCGCGCAATCGTTTTGCCCAGGTGCGCAATACGGTTTCCGGCACATCGCCAGCGATTGAAACTGATGCGACACGGTCAAAAAACTGCGAGGTTGAGACCTCCGGCTCCTCGGCTTCGTCGGGCAAATTGTTCAATGCTTTGGCGGCTTTTTCTACATCACGTAGTGCCGTCTGCATGTCGTAGCCCTCATTGAAGCTCAGCCTTATCGACGCTGAACCTTCGCGGGCATAGGAATTGGTTTCTTTAACACCTTCAATAAAACGCAGATTGGGTTCTGCAACCGCTAGAATGTTCTGCTCAACATCTTCAGCACTTGCGCCGGACCAAGCAATGGAGACCGAAATGGTTGATGTGTTCACGGTTGGGAAAAACTGCGTGTTGATGCGCGCCAGCGCGAATACGCCAAACAAAATCATCAACACCATCAACAGATTCGCCGCGTTGGGATGGCGAATGAAGGTTGAAACCAATGAACGCGGATTTGAAATTGGAATATTCATGTCAATTGACGCCAGCTTCGCGCGCCTGTTGGATAAACGGTCTACGCTCTTGGCGCGGTAACGCGTCCCATTCGGCGTCACTCAGTCCGCTCAGCTTCTTAGCTTCCGCAATTGTTTCAGCAGATGGCGGGCCGCCCCGCGCGGCCGTGCTTGGTTGTTCTGCATTGGGGTCCGCCACCCCGTCCGTATCAACCAGGCGAACCTTTAGCCCTTCTTCTATCTCTGAAATGCGTGTTGCCAAGATCTGATCGCCCTGTGACAAAC
>JBCDFK010000511.1:0-2276 GCA_039178065.1 Pseudomonadota bacterium
CCCAGGGTAGTTTCGACATGCCTCCAGCAATTCTTTAAGCGGAAATTTTTTATTGATCGGCACTAGAATGTCGCGCAGCTCATCGTTTACCGCATGTAGCGAAATGGCCAGCATCGCGCCGGTTTCCTCGCCAATCTTGATGATATTGGGAACCACGCCAGATGTGGAGAGCGTGATCCTTCGCTTTGACAAGGAGAGACCATCGCCATCGGAAAACACATTCATAGCGTCACGAACATGCTCATAATTGTATAATGGTTCGCCCATGCCCATCATAACAATATTGGTCACTTTACGCCCTTCATTGGGTACTATGGCACCGGCTGGCGTGTCGATGTCTGGAAAATCGCCCAGTCGCTTGCGCGCCAGAATAACCTGCGCCACGATTTCTCCAGCGGTTAGGTTGCGTACCAGTGTCTGCGTGCCCGTATGGCAAAATGTGCAAGTAAGTGTGCATCCTACCTGGCTTGAAACACATAAAGTACCGCGACCTTCTTCTGGAATGTAAACCGTTTCTATTTCGACCGGCTTGCCAGCGCCGCGCGGCGGAAAGCGCATCAACCATTTACAAGTGCCATCGACAGATAATTGCTCTTCGACAATTTCTGGCTGTGCAATCGAGAACTTGTCTTTCAGTTTTGCGCGCAGATCCTTGCCAAGATTGGACATGAGATCGAAATCATCCAGGCCTCGGATGTAAAGCCAATGCCAGAGCTGTTGCGTCCGCATTTTTATCTGACGATCGGCAACGCCTGCGTCTCTTAATGCTTCACCCAATTGCTCACGTGTCAAACCAACCAGTGACACTCGTTCGTCAAATTGTTGTTTTGCAGAATCTGACAGCGTCTTGCGCAGGTCTTGATCTTTCAGGTCCAGTGAAACGGCCATTGGTTTGTCTTCGCATAATTTTGAAAATGAACCCGCGCATATCATAGTCATGCTTTGCGGTCACTACTTACTGCATAGACCGAAAAACAAAAAACCGGGCTTAAGCCCGGCTAAGTTGATGGGACTGGAGATCCCAATTGCTGCTTATTTGCAGCCTTCAATTGCTTTAAGTGCGGCTGTGATACCAGAAAGCGAATATTCGTATGACGTATTCGTTCCTCGACGTGACACTGCTTTGATGTTCATTTTTGAACCAGCGCGCATGGCGGCGACTATAGTTGGATCCTCTGCGGCATTTTCAGTCCAGGCGGTATTTGCCTTAGAGAAAAACGAGTAGCTCTTGCCATCAATGGTTACCGTGACCTTTGACGCTTCTTTGAGCGTGTAGCCAGCAATAAATTGCGGTTCATATGTAATGTTTTGGCCGCGGCGCTGGGTGACGACAAAAAAGTTATCGCCATGATCGACGGTCGTTGGAGCATTTGTTGTCGGTACGGACACCGCGTAGCATACTTTCCCGGCGGCCGACTGATAACTGATGGCACTCCAATCATTAAATTGACCAATGCGTGTTGGCGTTTGTGCCGAAGCCATGCTTGCTGATGCAATCAACGCACCAGCTGCAATAGATGTTGCTATGAATTTTGATCCCTGAAACATTTTTCCTGCCACTTTTGTGGGTTTGGCGACTTTGATGCTGATGAACGTTACGTACATCGTTGATTTGAACATTGCTTAATGATGGTTACTAAACCTTAAACAAACACTCAAAACTCATAATAACGGGTGGTTTTTCAGCCCAAATCGCCCAACCTGGTGCGTCCCTTTTGCGAAATTGGGAAAAGAAAGCGGCAAGAGTTTGACTTTGCTACGCAATTCGAGTGAAAGTCCAGGTCAACTCGTATCATTATGTGCGAAGTTACGTTTCTCGCAATTGCGACGATGCAATTTCCGTTGGGTGGATCTGTCGACTTATGAGCAGTGAACTGCATAAAAATTTTGCTGTGCTTGCTGCGCGCGTGGCGGAAAGCCGAGACAAGACCGCATTTGCTGAGTTGTTTGATTATTTTGCGCCGCGGGTGAAGGCTTATCTTCGGCGCCTAAATTTAGATGACAGTGCCGCCGAAGATTTGGCGCAAGAGGTGATGATTGTTCTCTGGCACAAAGCGCATCTGTTTGATCCGGCAAAGTCGTCTCTTGGGACCTGGTTGTTCCGCGTTGCGCGGAACCGACGCATTGATGTCATACGTCGCGATAAGTCGGGTTTACTTGATCCAGATGAACCGATGTTGCAGCCATCGGGCGAAGAGCCGGCTGATGAGCAGATGGATGCGGAACAGCGTGATGAACGCGTTCGTTTGGCGATGGCTGACTTACCAGAAGAGCAA
>JBCDFK010000512.1:0-2276 GCA_039178065.1 Pseudomonadota bacterium
CTGCTTTTGTCGTAGATGTGTCGTTGGTGATTATAGGGATTCACCGCCGGCGCAATGGAGGAATTGCGCTGATCTTCGGGCAGTGGAGGATTGTCTTCCAAGCCTTCGCTGTGAACATAGAAGTTCACTGTATCCAACCGGAATCCATCAACACCTCTATCAAGCCAAAAACGAACGGTATCGAGCAATGCATCCTGCACATCCATATTGTGGAAATTCAGGTCTGGTTGCGTGGATAGAAAGTTATGCAGGTAATATTGGCAACGGGTCGAATCCCATTCCCAAGCCGAGCCACCAAAGATTGACATCCAGTTATTGGGTGGAGAGCCATCTGGCTTGGGATCAGCCCAGACATACCAATCCGACTTTGAGTTGATTTTACTACTGCGGCTTTCAACAAACCATTCATGTTGATCAGAAGAATGTGAGATGACCTGATCGATCATCACCTTCAAGCCAAGGCGATGCGCCTCAACAATCAGCGCGTCAAAATCGTCGAGCGAACCAAAGATTGGATCGACAGCTTTATAGTCAGATACATCGTAACCAAAATCGAGCATTGGCGATTTGAAAAATGGCGAGATCCAAATTGCGTCAACACCCAAAGATGCCACATACTCCAAGCGTTGAGTAACGCCAGGCAGGTCGCCAATGCCATCGCCATTGCTGTCCTGGAAGGAGCGCGGGTAAATTTGGTAAATTACCGCACCGCGCCACCAATCCGCATCTGGCCCTAAGCCTTTTGATGTACCCGGCACGCTAGCCGGAAACTCATGCACAACATTCATTGCCAAAATCCTATTTAACCGAACCGGCGAGCAAGCCGCGGACGAGATATCGTTGCATTGCAAAGAAGACGATCAGTGGAACTGCAATTGAGACAAATGCCGCCGTGGCAAGAATTTCCCAGTTGCCCCCTCGCGTTCCCAATAGTTCGACGATCTGGTTCGTCATCACCGTGGTTGATCCAGTTGAATCAATCAGGAACACTTTAGCCACCAGAAGGTCGTTCCAAGTCCACAAGAATTGGAAAATCGCAAATGATGCGAGCGCTGGGAATGACAGCGGCAAAATGATCTTGGTAAAAATCTGAAAATCAGTTGCACCATCTACCCGGGCATTCTCAATAATGTCGCGTGGCAAACCAACCATGTAATTGCGCAACAGATAGATGGCGAGCGGCAGTCCAAAGGCCGTATGGGCTAACCAAACGCCCAAGTAACCTTTCCCGATGCCTACACCCAGGTGAAGTCGAAGTAGAGGAATCAGCGCCAGCTGGAGCGGCACAACCAAAAGCCCAACCACGACGGCAATCAATATGGCTCGACCAGGGAACTCCATCCAAGCCAGTGCGTAAGCAGCAAATGCCGCAATCACAATCGGGATAATCGTTGCAGGAATTGTCACTGTCAGCGTATTGAAAAACGCTTTAGCCATATTGTCTTGACCGGAACCAGAAAACAGAATTGTCGAGTAATTGTCGGTCGTAAATTCAGGCGGCGTTGTCGCTGTCACAAATACGCGTTGACCGCGACGCCCGGGCTCTTCTGTGCTGGTGTAGCGATAGCTACCATCAGCGTTTAGCAAAAGTGTCTCAACACCATCGCTGAACTCGGCTGTTTCGCCAATTTGATATGCGCCGATGGCGCGCGATGAAATGCCGAAATTAGTCATGGAAAGCTCGGTGCCTGGTCCATCATCATCGGTCAACAAATTGCCTTCGACGACAAAAATACCATCTTCTTGAACCGCTGCTTCACGACCACCCGTCCGGAGCTGGATAATTTGTTCGCTTTGCGTGAGCGAAGCCCACCAACCCGATCCCACGATCTGGTCGGCCGTTCTAAAGGAGGAAATGAACAGGCCGACCGTCGGGAAGAGCCACAAAAGCACAAGCGCAAGTACCGAGAGGTGAACCACCCATGTGAGCGCAGATTTTTTACTTGGAGTGTTACTCATAGCTGTATTCTCCCTCAGCGCATTTCTTTGCGTGCGTTGTAGACATTCCAGATCAAAATCGGTGAAACCAACAGCATAATCACCATGGCACTGGCAGAGCCCACGCCCCAATCATTTGCGCGGAACAACTTGTCATACATGTAGTTGGCAAGGACCTGTGTTTCCCATTGACCGTTCGTCATGGCAAAAACAATGTCGAAAACCTTGAGCACAACCAGTGTGATTGTTGTCCAAACCACGACAATTGTGCCCATGATTTGCGGTACCTTAATTTTGAAGAAAATTTGGAATGGGTTGGCGCCATCAATAACGGCAGA
>JBCDFK010000513.1:0-2272 GCA_039178065.1 Pseudomonadota bacterium
AAACCTGTCAACTGCCTGAGGTTGGGCAGGCATTTCAATTTGGAGGTTTTCACATGCGTAAATCAATTCTGGGCGCGGCCCTTTCTCTGGCTGTCATTTCAGCTGTTCCTGCTACTGCAGCAAATATCGTTGAGACAGCAGATGGTGCTGGCACATTCGGCACACTACTTGCTGCAGCTAAAGCTGCGGGCCTTGCGGGTGCTTTGGCTGAAGGTCAAAATCTAACTGTGTTTGCGCCTACTGATGAGGCTTTTGCTGCGCTTCCTGCTGGCACGGTTGAAACTCTTCTTAAGCCTGAAAATAAAGATCAGCTAGCGGCAATTCTTTCGTACCACGTATTGCCGCGCGAGTTGGCGTCAAACCAACTCCCAGGTCGCACAATTCATGTGAAGACAATCAAAGCTGATGGCGATCGCCTGCTACAGGTAACAAAGTCGAGCAGCGGTGTGACCGTCGATGGCGCTAACGTCGTAGCCGCTGACATCCGTGCAGATAACGGCATCATTCACGTCATCGACAAAGTGATGCTTCCTGCAAACTAATACGCTGTATAAGTTACAATAGTATATGCCTCGCGCTTGTTACACCGGCGCGAGGTTTTTTATGAATGTTCACCGCCGCAGTCTTAATCGTATGAAGCCTTGGGCGATACTCAAAGACGGGTGACATGGGAAAGCCTTCGCGATACGCTCAATCCAATTGATTCATCGGAGGGGCGCTCATGTTAAGTGGTGGCACAGTTACAATTATTATCGTCGTGGCCATCGTTGGCTATGCGATTGTTCAATACAATGCTTTGGTTCGCTTGCGCCAAATGGTGCAAGAAGCTTGGAGCGGCATTGATGTGCAACTCAAACGGCGCGCAGACCTGATCCCCAATTTGCTCAATACGGTGAAAGGCTATGCCGCGCATGAGCAGGATACCCTCAAAGAGGTTACAGAAATGCGCACCCGGGCGCAGGGTGTTCCAGCTGGCGACGTGGCGGGGCGAGCTGCTGCAGAGGGCATGCTTTCGCAGGCTTTGGGGAAACTTTTCGCGGTGGCCGAGGCGTATCCCGATCTGAAAGCAAATGAGAATTTCAAAGATTTACAGGACTCGTTGGAGACTATCGAAAGCGAAATTCAGATGGCTCGGCGGTACTATAACGGCTCAGCGCGCGAATTTAACGTAAAAGTTGAGAGCTTTCCTTCGAACCTAATCGCGAACCAATTCAATTTCGAACAAGCGGACTATTTTGAATTGGATGATCCAGCGGATCGCGCGGTACCGGAAGTCAACTTCGATAAATAGGCCTGTAAAATGCTGCGCTTATGCTGTCTGATATCGCTTTATGTCCTGCTTGCGGTCGCACCCTTGCGCGCAGATGAGCGGATTTTATCCTTTGATAGTGACATCAATGTGCAAACCGATGGGGCATTCATCGTCACTGAGACCATTCGCGTTCGTGCCGAAGGCCAGCAAATTAGGCGTGGTATTTTTCGAGATTTCCCGATTGTTTTTGAAGATGACAATGGCCGTGAGCGCAAAGTTGATTTCGAGCTCATATCTGTCAATCGGGATGGGCGTACAGAGAACGCATCGGTTGAGAGCGGAGCGCGCGCGGTACGCATTCGCATCGGCAATGCAAATGTCTTCCTGGACACGGGGGTTTACGCTTATGAAATCACCTATCGGACTGACCGCCAATTAAGACGCTTTGATACTCACGATGAAGTCTATTGGAACGTTACCGGCACAGAATGGGCGTTCCCGATTGATACAGCCAGTGCTTTGATCACATTGCCAGAAGGCGCAAATGTTGAAGACACAGCCTACTTTACCGGGGCGTTTGGAGCGCAAGGCAAGAATGCCGTTCAAAATGTCGCCAGCAACGGGCGTGTCGTTGCATTCGAAACAACGCAGGGGCTTGGACCTCGCGAAGGCCTTACCGTTGCTGTCAAATTCAACAAGGGCGTTATTCCGGAACCAAACCAGCAGCAGCAATTGAGCTGGTTCTTGAAGGACTATATCGCTGAAGTCATTGCGTTTGGCGGCCTATTGTTGGTTTTCTTCTATTATTTATGGGCCTGGATGCGTGTAGGGCGCGACCCACCAAAAGAAACGATGGTTCCGCGCTGGGATTTGCCAGAGGGAATATCGCCCGCCCTAGCCCATTACATCCATTTCAAAGGGCTTAAGAAACAAGGTTTTACCGCGCTTTCAGCTGCTGCTTTGTCGCTGGCCGTAAAGGGGCACGTCACACTCGATAGCGATAGCAATGGCGACCTGACA
>JBCDFK010000514.1:0-2264 GCA_039178065.1 Pseudomonadota bacterium
CAGCTATATTACATATTCATTATATCAATTAATAATATACATCTCATCAATTTGATTTCACTCAAATGGTCTGATCAGTTTTTTTCGGATAAGTTGCTTGCGACGGAAGCAAATTGTCACCTACAATCATAGAAAGATTGGCAGTTTTCATGCAATGCTATTAAGAACTGATGTTTGGAATGATTTTTTGGAATGTACGTGAATTTGATATCCTTAGCTGGCAATCAATGAACGCCGATTGCTCGTCTAGTGCCTGAAGTTCTGACCGTTCCAGACTTTATTACGTTCACTACCGGGATGATTGTGTATTTCTGTGGTGCCTGGCTGACCAAGCGCGTGCGGTTTCTGGGGGACTTCAACATTCCTGAGCCCGTTGTCGGCGGGTTGGCTGCAGCTTTGTTTGTCTGGTTGTTTTTCGTTTTCACACAACGTGAAGTATTGTTTGAACTCGAGACGCGGAATCATTTGCTTGTCATCTTCTTCACAACGATTGGGCTAAATTCTCGTACGCGGGGGGCGCCCATTGGCGATCCTGTTGGTGCTGACCATCGCTTTTATGGTGCTCCAGAAACTTGTGGCACTTGCCGGTATGTCCCTCTTTGATATGCCCGCCGCCGCGTCTGTGCTGGTGGGATCCGCAGCCCTCATTGGCGGTCATGGTACGGTGATTGCGTGGGGACACGAGATCGCAGAGTAAGGTGTAGAGGGTGCGATTGAGATCGGCGTGGCCGCCGCAACGCTAGGCTTGGTATGCGCAACCCTTGTCGGTGGCCCGATTGCACGCGTTCTCATCGAACGCAATCACCTCGAACCCCGTGATCCAGACGCGGATCCTGTTGTTGGCGTTGGTTTTGGATCAAAGGCGCAGGCTGGCCTCGACTATGTCGGTTTCATGCAAGCCATGGTCATGGTCCACATCGCAATTATTGTGGGCTACGGCCTCCACCAGGTTATACTGGAAACCGGCATTCGATTGCCGCTTTTTGTTCCATGCCTCATCGTCGGCATTTTGATCGCCAATCTCCAACCGGTGCTGTTCCCAAAGCTCCCGGAGGTGCGCGGCACGCCTGTGCTGGCCTTGATTTCTGATGGGTCTTTCCACCGCTTTTGTTATCGAAATCCTACGCAGACTAGACGCCAACGAATGAACTGTTTGTAATCTTTTACAGCGCGATCTGCGATAGCACAACAAGTGCTCCGATATGCGTCTCACCTGGTGGCGCTTGCATTGTCATCTGCCGCAAGATCGATATTGCAGCTGGTGACGTGGTTGCGATTTTATGGTTGAATTCACCGCCCGCTGCGAGGTCCGAAACATCCACGACGGAGATAGGAAAATCCCCTACGATCGCCCGATCTGTTTGCGAGCCCAATCGAGGCCGCAACCCCGTCAGCAACGACGAAATGCGAAGCGCACGATCCTGTTCGGCAACCATCAAAATGAAGGGATCCGGCAATTCGCCAATAGCCGTGGCTTGGTCACGAAATAGCTCGCCATCTATGTCTGGCGCCATAAGTGCGAGTGCTTCGATTTTGCTTTCAATATCGAGGCTACCCTTGAGCGCGATTTGCCTTAACGTCTCCATGATCAAATAGCTGCCCATCGAATGTCCGACTAGAACAACCTTTCTGCCATTCTGCGTCAAAGCAATGAGCGTGCTTTCTAAATGATCACGCGCCAATAGCGCACTATCTCGATCGTAGAGATACCCAGCCGTTACACCGGCCGACGGCCAAGAAAATAGAACCGGTGGAACAGGCACTTCGAAATCATGAACAAACTGAGTGAGCTGGTAGACTGCCTCCGCATGCCGCGTGTTGTAGCCGTGGACGAAAACCAGTGTTTCCGCGCGCCCAACCGTGTCAGCCCGGGAAATCTCAGCCGCAAACTCGCTGATGTCTTCAAAACCGGACTTATTCGTAGATACGAAATCTGTTTGAGCATTTGGTTTGCCGTCGGGCCATTCGATATTGCCTGGTGTGTGCGTAGTCGGCACCGACACTGTGATGGCCTCAAAAGACAATTCGCTCGGCCGCGGCGGCGACCCTTGTGCACCAGCTTGAACATCGCTTCGTAACTTCGATACCCAAATCTTATGCTTGGTTGCGTTTGGGTCAGCCTCGGCAAACAGAAGTTCACCGCGCTCCGCGCATGCGGTCAAACACAGAAAAGCAATCCAAACAATAACGGGAAGGCTAAATGTGTGGGGCATTTTTTTGGCTCCGGATAGAATTCACGTTGGAACATAGCGACGACGCGAAAA
>JBCDFK010000515.1:0-2263 GCA_039178065.1 Pseudomonadota bacterium
AAAACACGCTATCAAAGAAGGCCAATCCAAATTCTATGTTGGGCTTCGTTGTTTGGTCTGCGTTGTTTGCGCCCGTTCCGCTGTTTGTTTTGTCTATGCTCATTGAGGGAACACAATTTGGAATACCGCCAATTATGCCATCGGGGCTAGCCATCTGGTCCATTCTTTATCTGGCATATCCAACAACCGTGTTGGCATTCACTGCGTGGGTATTTCTGCTGCAGCGACACAATGCGGCGGCGGTCACTCCATTTGCGCTTCTTATTCCAATTTTCGGCATGGGTTCCACCGCTATCGTGTTCGGCGAACAATTGAGCCTGACAACGCTTACTGGGTCTGCAATTGTCTTTGCTGGACTTACCATCGCCGTGCTGCAATCAAAACAGCGCATCTAAAATGGTGGTTATAACGATCGAATATTCAGCATATTTTTCTTGAAGTAACGCGATGTGAACGTTTCATCGATTTTCTTAACTAATTGATATAATACAATCTTATTTCACCTTCACGAAATTTTCTCGTTTTACAAACATGTGTAATGGCAAGTGAACTAATCGGTGATGTTGCCGCCCTTTTTGCTTGAAATATTCCAAATCCCCGAACAAAGAGGAGAAAGACATGGTTGACTATCGTGATGAACTGAACCCGTCTCACAGGCGCAAATACGAAGATGCGCAAAGCGGCGGCATGGGCGGTGCACTGGTGGCACTTGTCTTGGTGGTTTTGGCATTAACGGCAATTTTTTGGTACGCGAGTAGTTCCACGCCTGAAAATGGCACTTCTGCTCCGATAATTGAATCAACAGAGCCCGCACCAGCACCGGCGCCAGCGCTACCTGTGCAATAAAGGGTTGCGAATTAGGGGTATTGGCGTTGACTTTTGAATGCCAATACCCACTTTGCGATCATGAAAATTCGTGACGCAAATATCTTGATTGTTCCTGGCTATACAAATTCTGGACCCGACCATTGGCAGTCCCGCTGGGAAGCCAATATGGAAAACGCCAAACGGGTTGAACAAGAAGAATGGTCCAAGCCAGTCCGGGAGGATTGGATTGGCCGGGTTCGAAACGAAATTGAAGCTTCGCGCAAACCAACCGTATTGGTAGCGCATTCGCTTGGTGTCGCATCAACTGTGCATGCGCTCGACGATATGGGCGTTGAAGCTAATCACGTGGTTGGCACTTTTTTGGTTTCGCCACCAGAAGTCACAAATCCAAAGATTCGACCGAAGCACCTGATGACATTTGGTCCCTATCCTTCCGCGCCATTGCCGTGCCCTTCTTTTGTGATCGGCAGCCGTAACGACCCATTTTCATCCTATGAAGCCATGCAAGAATCCGCTGCTGATTGGGGCGCCTTTTTTGTCGACGCTGGCGAGAGCGGACATATCAATTCAGACTCTGGTCACGGACCATGGCCTGAAGGTCTGATGGTGTTTGCTGAATTCATGAAGCGGCTTTAGGCACCATCGCCTCTGGCTTTGGCGTAAAAATCGTTCGCGCCAGCAGAAATGACCAACGTATCTAAACCAACAGCGATCAACTGATAACCGAAGCCGACAAACCGCGAGGTATCAGCCGGGTCAAGCACGAGCGTTGCAGCAAATTTCCCTGCCTTGCGCGCCCTTGCTGCGATATCTTCTATGGCTGGCATCATGTCTTCCAAAGAGGCATTGACCTGGTCGCCATCAGTGAATGAGATTGAAAAATCAGATGGCCCTACAAACACACCATCTATGCCTTCGATTGCTAATATGTCGTCTAAAGCAGCATAAGCCTTTTTAGTCTCGATCATCGCGAATGAAACCGTATCTGCATTGCCGCCGCGGAGCAGCACATTGCCGCCCTCTGTGCCACGTATTGAAACACCGCGGGTGGCACCCCAGGATCTTTCGCCCATTGGTGGATATTTCATAGCATCAGCAAAGGCTTGAGCGTCTTCGACCGAATTGATCATCGGTGAAATAATGGCTTCGGCGCCCATGTCTAATGCGCGGGAAACCATATCGTTGCGACCCACAGGTACCCGCACAATGGCGCATTTTTTCCGGCGGATGACAGTTGCAATCCCATCTAAGACGGTTTGTTCGTTGTGCCCACCATGCTGCATGTCCAGCGTAATGGCCTCAAATTGCGACGTTCCAAGATGGTCTAACAACCCTTCTGATGGGATCTGAGACCAGAGCGTGAGCAGCGTTTCTCCGGCGCGAAGCCGATTTGCCAGCGTGAGTGGATAATCAGCCATAGCGCCCGCCTCTTTAC
>JBCDFK010000516.1:0-2262 GCA_039178065.1 Pseudomonadota bacterium
CGCGGGAAAATCGACGCTTTCACGACTGTTATTTCGATTTTATGATGTCCAGTCTGGATCAATCACCATTGATGGCCAAGACATTCGTAAGGTGACTCAGAAATCGCTGAGAGCAGCCATCGGCATGGTGCCTCAGGATACGGTTCTGTTCAATGATACGCTAAGCTACAATATTCGTTACGGCCGCGTTGAGGCGAGTGAAGATGAGGTTATGAAAGCTGCCGAAATGGCGCAGATTGGCGATTTCATACGGAGTATTCCGGAAGGAATGGATGCCATGGTTGGTGAGCGCGGGCTCAAACTTTCCGGTGGCGAGAAGCAACGTGTTGCGATCGCCCGAACAATGCTCAAAGCGCCGCCCATTTTGATATTGGATGAAGCAACATCGGCGCTTGATACCGCCACCGAGCAAGAAATTCAGGGCTCGTTGGATGAAGTTTCCAAGGGCCGAACAACGCTTGTTATTGCCCACCGTTTATCAACGGTCATCGCTTGTGACGAGATTATTGTGTTGCGTGATGGTGAAATTGCCGAACGAGGACGTCATGCCGACCTGATGAAAATAAAAGATGGTCTTTACGCAAAAATGTGGGAGCGTCAGATGGAGGCGACCGAAGCTGAGAAACGCTTGCGTTTAGCACAGGAGGCAGATGAGTTGGGTGTCGTGGTGAGAACGCGGCCTTCAAACTAATATGGTCCTTGCATCGGCGCCGTAGCCACCCTAAACCAGCCAGCAATACAAATTTAGCGAAATTCATTATGAGCCTAGTCGACAGCATCAAGAAAGTGATTGTACCTATCCACCCGGAAGGTTGGACTTTCATTGGTCTGTTTGCGGTTGGCACTATTATTCTTGCATGGATTTGGGAACCACTATTTTTTGTCGGGTTAGTGCTGACCGCTTGGTGTACCTATTTCTTTCGCGACCCAGAACGCACAACGCCACTAGACGACGATATTGTGGTTAGCCCTGCCGATGGTGTTGTTTCAGCGGTCGGTCCGGCAGTGCCGCCATCAGAGTTGGATCTGGGTGATGAAGAACGTACCCGTATTTCAGTGTTCATGAACGTGTTCTCTGTTCATGTAAACCGAGCACCGGTCCGCGGTACGATATCAGTGATCGTGCATAAGCCGGGAAAATTTCTGAATGCTGACCTGGATAAGGCCAGTCAAGAAAATGAACGCAATGGCGTTGTGATTGATAGTCCTCATGGTCCAGTTGCAACGGTTCAAGTTGCAGGCCTCATCGCGCGCCGCATTCTCTGTTGGTCGAACGAAGAAGAAGAAATTGGTGCTGGAGAACGGTTTGGTCTAATTCGGTTTGGCTCGCGCGTCGACGTGTATTTACCGCCAAAGGCGGTTCCATTGGTGTCTGTTGGCCAGAACGCGATTGCCGGCGAATCCGTTCTGGCAGCCTATGGAAAATCCGTTAAAACCTACCCCGTTCGGAAGGCCTGACCATGTCGATGGATGATGCTTTTCCGCCTTTTGAGCCTGATGGTCCAACCGAACCTGAGGAAGGGCGCAAGCGCCTTCGCGAAATACCGCTCCGCTATCTGGTGCCAAACATTATCACTATCCTTGCTATCTGTGCTGGACTTTCAGGTGTCCGGCTCGCTTTTGAAGAGCGCTTTGAGGCAGCAATCGGTCTGGTATTGCTCGCCGCAATTTTAGATGGCGTTGATGGACGTGTAGCAAGACTGCTGAAGGCTTCGTCCAAATTTGGTGCAGAGATGGATTCTCTTGCCGATGCCATCAATTTTGGCTGCGTACCCGCATTGGTATTGTATGTTTATGTGCTTGATGAGACCAAACAGATCGGGTGGATAGCAGCTCTTATTTATGTCATTGCCTGCGTCCTTCGTCTGGCACGGTTCAATGTCATGTCCGGTGACTCAAAGCGACCCAAATGGCAACGCGATTTCTTCATTGGAATCCCTGCGCCTGCAGGTGCTTTACTCGTTCTGCTGCCAGTCTATGTTGGTTTTTTGGGCGTGGCTCCGGATTGGATTACCGCCTCGATCGTGTCAGCCTATACTATAGTGATTGGCTTTCTAATGGTTTCGAATTTGCCCGTTTGGGCTGCCAAATCAGTCGGTGGTATCGCGCGAACCGCAGTCATGCCTATTATGTTGCTGGTAGTGCTTTACGTGGCAGCGCTAGCCAACTTCACTTGGATCACGCTAACAATTAGCGCACTTTGCTACTTAGCGTTTTTGCCATTTTCGCTGCGGATGTATCGAAAGGCAAAGAAGAATGCCG
>JBCDFK010000517.1:0-2255 GCA_039178065.1 Pseudomonadota bacterium
CAAACCGCGTTCAACCCTTCCTTGAAACGATGCAAAACGCGTCGTCCACATCTAATCGAAGAGACTAGCAAAATGAGATCAGCGGCTTTGAGTTATGGAGAGATCCGATAAGGCCGCTCAAACTTGTGGCGGCACTTCAAAATTTCTAAGTTGCGCATACAAGCTGTTGTGCAATAGTTCGCTACGATGGGGGGATCAACAATAGACCTAGCAGAAATCAAGGAGACCAACGATGATCAATTCGCGAATGGCAATCATAGGGTGTGCATTTTCGATGTTCGCAGCGGTTCCAAATTTGGCTCTTGCAGACAAAACCGCAACTGTAAACTGCTCGACAGCAACGAGCCCGTGCTCACAGAAAGAATTTCTTAAGCAATTTCAGAACGGATCATATTTTGGATCTTGTACTGACACCAAAAGAAACGAACCTACAAAGCTCACGTGCACTGGGGACGCAAAATACATCAAGTGCAGTGTCTTAAACACTCGGGAATGCGAATGCGATGACGCCAATGTGCTTCAAGGTGGATCGTTAACGATCACAGTGTATTGCGATTAGTGGATGGTCTTTGGGCGATAGCTTAGGGGGTAACAGCCAATGCGATTGCTACAACAAGAATTGGGCACAGGGTGGAGAAGCAGCCTTCACCGTGTATTGCCAGTAACGCAAGGCTCGAAACTGCCTCGAAAGCTTGCTTTTGTACCGGGGCATGGTACTTTAAGCTCCTAAGTAGTTCTAACTGTTTTCAAATGAATTTCCTCTGACTTTCCTAAATGTTGTTCGGATCACAGCGCGGCGACCTAAATTGGGCTCAAGACGAAGCCAAGAAACTATTTCACCAAAACGGTACAAAGCCAAAAGTTCTATCGTCTCAGAATTTTTCCACATTTATCGCGGAGCTTAGGTATGCCGCAAAGCTGATCGGTGAAGAAAAAGAGATTATTCTATTTGCTACCCTGCAATGGATTGTCATCGCAACCGCCTACGTTATGTGGACTGCGATTCTTGATTGGATCCCGGATAACCTGTGGGAAGAGGCTCGCAGGTCAAATGAAAATAACGAAGATGGATCGTTTACTCTCATCAACCTTGTTTTGCTGGGGTGGAGCTTTTTCGTTATAGTAGTTGCCACCTATCCCATCTCACTTCTAAACGCAGCCATAACGACTGCTCATTATCTCAGAAGTTCTGGTCAATCATCCACAATCTCAAAATGCATAACTTTGGCGTTTAGCAACTTGGCGCAGCTGTGGATTTTTACCGTAATTGACGCATGGATCACGGTAATGGCGATTTTGGATCGCCTGCCCAAGAAGCGTGGCCGAAACAAACGCACAGCAGCGGATGAAGTGGCTTACTACGCCTGGAAAATTGGCACAATCGGTATGCTGCCGGCTTTGGTCGCTGGAAACAACTTTGTCGAAGCGGCAAAAAACTCGATATTGCTACTTAGGGAGCAGCCAGCACGCTCGATTGGTATACGAATGGGCTATAGCCTGCTCTGCTGGATTATCGGCATCGGCGCTTTTTTCATGACAATGCTGTATCTTACGGCCTCCAACGCGCACGACATCGAAACCGACAGAGTATACCATTTCTATCTCACGGCTGCGTTTCCTATCGTCATTGCGATCGGCATTATTGCGGTATTGCTCAGGCCTTTCTTTCTCATAATGGTCGCCAGTCTGTACACCGACGTGTTGCCTCAGGATGGCCGTTCGGCTGAGGTACGTGTTGGAAATAAGGCCAACACGCTGAATATATTTTTTTTCCTAGCGCTCTTTACTCTGTGCACAATGTACTTTCTGGGGGATCAACTCGGTTTGCGGGACTGGATTGAAGCGCTTGCATCAAAGGATCTCGCGAACAACTTGCGTTGAACGCGAAGCCGACGGCCATTCGCTATGACGTCACTGAGAATTTCCGCGACTTCACTAACCGGAACTCCCTTTTTTGTCGGATGGAAATCGCATTTTCCTTCGTCGAACTGCGGTCTGATCGCCTCAGTTCGAGACCCGAGACCTCGTTCATCAAAACAATCGGGGCAAACAAGCAAAAGACTTTACTCCCTGGTATGCGTTCGAAATTTCGCGGATCAAAGCGCCTCTATCCGCTGTCAAAATATGGGGCACGAGGGCGTTGTCACGTTAGCTCTCGATCCACATAGAGATGATGTTTCGCGGGTTTCAAGCGGCTTGAGTGGCAGCATTCCATGAATCAAATGCTTCGAGGCGGTGATATCGGATTGTTAAAG
>JBCDFK010000518.1:0-2243 GCA_039178065.1 Pseudomonadota bacterium
CAAAGTGAAAGAAGAAAATATACTGGTGTTAAAAAAAACAGAGCGCCCAAGACGGCAGGCGGCAAACTATCCGCTGACAAATACACTCCAACCACAACGAGCTGGATCAGCACATTTATTACTAGAACTAGGCCCAGGAAGTAACTCGCACGACCGTGCTTCGGAACGGATTTGAAGCGTTCCATTGAGATCACCCAAGCCGTCACAGCGACAAAATGGGACAGAAACAGCAATTTCCACAAACTCGTTGTTTTGGACCGCATTTCCGGAACGATAGCGATTGTCATAGGCATGAGACGCGCTGACGAGAGTGTGACAGCAATAAAGGCTGCAACTAGCGTGGCGCCATTGGAAATGGCCGTAACCAACACAACACATGCGGGTAGCGCCCAAATGAAAATCGTCATTGTAAGGCACATCGCCAAGGTAATGCCGCTCTCTTTGGCGAAGCCAGCAAAGCCGATAAATGCGCACATCAGGATGAATGTCGGTAAGCAAAGCGCTTCTCGCATGCCACGCCGCAGCCAAAAACTGTTGTTTTTTGTTGGACTAATTGGGTCGGGTTGCATGCTATCCCAAACGGATAATTAGCTGCAGGGACCTGCAGCTAATTTTCAAAAATCACATTTACTGATAGATTGCATTGAGCTCGATCTCAACCGCAGCATTCTCTATTCATGGTGAGAGCATTTTATAGTCGCAACGCTTATCTCCGCTAAACCTTGCGGTAATAGGTTCGCATTACCTCATATCGCGCCAAGCCTTTCTAATAAAAAAGCGCCGGAAACTATCCGGCGCTCTTTGATATCCAAGTAAACTATTTGCGCGGCACTTTGGGCACTGCCGAACGCGGCTTCGAAGAAGGCCCATCATCCTTTGGCGGCGTTTTTTTGGTCGTGCCACCTGCAGGCTTCTTTTTTGCCGCTGGCTTTGCTGGCGCTTTAGCCTTGGTCTGAGACCCTGACTTTGCAGCAACTTCAGATTTCGGCTTAATTGGCGCACTTTCTGCCACATAATCTAGCTTGAGCTTCTCTTCGCCCATTTTACTTTTTTCGATGGACACTTTCACTGTGCCACCTTCTTTCAGCTTACCGAACAGTAATTCTTCGGCCAACGGTTTTTTGATGTGCTCCTGGATGACACGACCAAGCGGTCGGGCCCCCATTCTTTCGTCATAGCCTTTGGACGCCAGCCAAGCGATGGCCGGCTTAGACAGATCAAACACCACATTGCGGTCTGCCAATTGAGCTTCAAGCTGCATGACGAATTTCTGCACCACTTTATGGATGACAGGCACCGGCAATGAACCAAATGGGATAATTGCATCCAAGCGATTGCGAAACTCCGGTGTAAAGAGGCGGTTGATGGCCTCTAAATCGTCGCCTTCTCGTTTCGATGATCCAAACCCAATAGCGTTTTTGGCAGCATCTGATGCACCCGCATTGGTTGTCATTATAATCACAACGTTGCGGAAATCGACTTGCTTACCATTGTTATCGGTCAGCTTGCCATTATCCATGACCTGCAGAAGAATATTAAACAGATCGGGATGAGCTTTCTCAATCTCATCAAGCAGCAACACGCAATGCGGGCTCTGGTCGACACCATCAGTTAGCAGTCCACCTTGGTCAAAACCAACATAGCCGGGAGGCGCCCCGATTAAGCGTGATACCGTATGGCGCTCCATATATTCGGACATATCAAAGCGCAGCAATTCTACGCCCATCGAAGCTGCCAATTGCTTTGCCACTTCTGTTTTTCCGACACCCGTGGGGCCAGAGAACAAATATGCACCAATTGGTTTTTCGGGTTCGCGCAGTCCTGCGCGTGCTAGCTTGATTGATGATGAAAGCGCTTCGATTGCCAAATCTTGACCGTAAACAACGCGTTTTAGTTCTTTTTCGAGGCCGAAAAGCACTTTCTCGTCGTCTTTGGACACCGATTTTGGAGGAATTCGTGCGATTGTCGCAACGGTTTCCTCGATATCAGCAACTTCGATCATCTTCTTGCGCTTCTTGCTCGGCACCAACATTTGGCGCGCGCCAGTTTCATCGACCACATCAATCGCTTTGTCAGGCAATTTTCTGTCGTTGATGTAGCGCGAAGATAGTTCCACGGATGCGCGGATGGCTTCGTCGGAGTATTTTAAACTGTGGTAGTCTTCGAAATAGGGTTTCAAGCCTTTCATAATCTCAACCGCATCCTCGATTGACGGCTCGCGCACATCAATTTTTTGGAAGCGA
>JBCDFK010000519.1:0-2240 GCA_039178065.1 Pseudomonadota bacterium
CTAAAATTCCGGTCCGCACTATGGACACGCGGGGACCGAAAAGCAGGCAATGGTTTGCCATCAACCGATGGCGAATTTGGGCTCAGAGCGGACCTTCGTTCGAACGCCTGCGAGCAGTGGATTTGGACCGGTCCTGTGACCGGCCCGATCTTACTACAAATCTCAACGCTTTCGGAGATCGATAGAGCATATTCCAAATCAACACCAAGATAACGAACTGTGCTGTCCATTTTGGTATGACCCAGCAGTAGCTGGACTGCTCTAAGGTTTCCGGTCTTCTTGTAAATCTGAGCTACTTTAGTGCGACGCATCGAGTGGGTACCGTATGCACTTGGCTCAAGACCAATTGAATGAACCCAGCCTTTGACCATTCTTGCATATTGCCGTGTCGACAAGTGCGAACGGTCTCGAAAGCTACTGGGCCAAAGAAATTCTTGGCCGAACATCATTGGATGTCCAATCCAGTTCGTTAGTGAGTTTCGTGTTCCTTCCGAAATCTCAAATCGTACCGGTATTTTAGTCTTACATTGAAGGATTGAAGTTCGTTTTTTGATTGAACCTGCGGCCATCACGTCCGCAACCCTCAATCTGATGAGATCACAACCACGCAGCTTGGGGTAGATAGCCAAATTGAAAAGTGCAGGATCGCGCTTTCTATCGGCCAGTTCCAGTCTGACGCGGATCGCCCAAACATGTTTGGGCAGCAATGGCCTTTTCTGACCAATGATACGACCATGATTCCATGCTCTTTTCGGAGGTATGACTGCACGAAGGTTGGCAGTGATCATGATACCGTCTCCTAACCCATGCCCTCCTTCCTCAGCGCCCAAACACTGAGCTGATGAATTGTCTAACCGAACTTGTTATTGGGCAAATTCCGCTTTGAGCTCACTGCCCATTCCAGCCAATTGTGTCTCTATGCTCTATGGTATTCTATTGAAGTAGGTAGAAGGTTGTTTGACAGTACAACTTTTTCTGGATGACCAGAGAAGCCCTTTCAAATATTGCAACAAGTCCCGAAGATCAGTCAGACAGGAAGTTTAACACAGTTCGCTCCCATTTACTCTGTAATTCAAAATCATTTCAATCAAGAGCATCACCTCTACTCAAGTCAAAACTTTAAGCTCCAACGAGCCTCCAATGTGGCTGAGTTTTTCAATTTTGTAGGTATAGCTTTCGGCTATATACGGAAAAGAGAAAGTGGCGCGCGCAAGTCTGGCGGTACAGGATAGTTGGTAAATAGAGTGCTGACACACTTGTTAAAAAAGCCAGAGCTGGAGATACCATTTTCATAGTCTCTTCTTGATATACTCGGCACCATAGCGTTGCCCAAACGGGCAATAGCATGATGCGCTGCTATACCGCCGGTAACCCGGAATGCTCAATTCAAAATTGAAATATTTTCAGGTTGTACAGGCGGAATCATAATGAGTGGTGCGAAGGAATTAGATAACAAGCCAGGCTTAGAAGAGCAGCTTCTTCAGATAAAAACCAATGCTGGCAAGGATGAGGCAGATCAGGCTCATGATTTCAATCTCAATTCGGCCAAAAACGATGGCGCGGGAAGTCTGGCAAATGCCCATGTTGGAACGCCTAATGATTCCGAAGAATTTGCACCCGACCAAAATCCGCACCCAGCAAAGAATCCTGCGATCGATAACTCGCTGCTAGATAACGATAATCAAGCGAATGCGACGCGCAACGCTGTTTTGCCTGAAAATCCATCAGAGGATGAACCCCAAGATGGATTGCCAAAGGAAAGTGCAGGTGAAGTTGCCGAAGCAGCGGAGATTGCGTTTGAAACAAATAATGTCGAGGTTCCCCAGTTTGCCTTTGTAGGACAAAAAACACCCGATAACTTGGTAGGCGCCGGCGACGGCGGCCTTGAGAGAACCGAAAGACAGGAAATTAGTGCTGACTTGCCAGCAGAAGAGAATGCTCCAGCCACTGACAGCAAATCGGATGAATTAATTCGTAGTGCGAGCGCCAGCGATGACATCATGAATGACGATACCGGTGATGCAGTTGCTGACGGCATGAACGATGTTGCAGTTGACGAGAACCCAGGCGCTGGCGATGACGACAACCCAGGCGCGGGCGCAGACGATGACCTGATGAAAGGTGGCGAAGGCGATGATCGCATGAGCGGTGGCGAAGGCGACGATCGTATGAGCGGTGCTGCAGGCAATGACATTATGAATGGTGGTGCTGGTGATGATCGCATGAGCGGTGGCGAAGGC
>JBCDFK010000520.1:0-2237 GCA_039178065.1 Pseudomonadota bacterium
AAAAGAATTCATGTGCGTGGGTGCAGAAGCGCCTTACGATCATCCACATGTTTTCTTGGATATGGGCGAAGACAACGAGATCGTTTGTCCCTATTGCTCAACTTTATACGTCTATAATCCATCGCTGCATGGCGACGAAACAATTCCAGCTGGTTGCGCATATGATGCAAACAAAAATGCAGCCTGACTGCGCATGATGGCGCTTCTTGTATGAGTAACCCCAAAATCGTCATTGCCGGCGCTGGTATCGCTGGACTTACATGTGCCTTAGCATTGGCTCAGCGTGGCCACAGTGTAAGGGTTCATGAGGTTTTCGATGAGCCCGAAGAATTTGGCGCCGGCATCCAAGTGCCGCCAAATGCATGGCGGGTTCTAGACGCACTTGGTCTGGCAGATGCTCTATCGTTAGAATCGATAATGTTTACAACGATTTGTCTTATTGATGCACATAGCGGCGATATCGAGCTCCAAATGCCGGTGAATGATGATCCGGGCTCAATAACCAAATTTGTAGCAATACAACGTGCGCAACTGCATATGATATTGTGGAAAGCGGTCAGCGAGAACCCGCTTGTCGAAATTATGACGAGCTGCAAAGTTCAAGGCGCTGTCGAACACTCTGATCACGTGGAGATCATTTGCGAAACGCCTAATGGTCAAATTGTTGAAAAAGCATCGGTTTTGATTGGTGCTGATGGCATTTGGTCTAATGTTCGCCAATACGTAAAAGGGGCACGACAACCTGTGCCTACAGGTCGTATAGCGCTTAGGGCCATGGTGCCGAGTTTGTTTGATAATTCTGAACCGCACGTAACCGCTTGGATGGGTCCCAAATGTCATGTGGTGACCTATCCCGTCCATACTGGCTCTACCCATAATGTCGTGGCGATCATCAATGGAGCGGCTCATTCAGGCAGTTGGTCACAGAAATTAGCAGGTCCCCTGCCCGAAGATCTGGCGGTTGCTCTATCGCACTTAACACCGCTTGATATCGATGAGGTCGATTTTACACGTTGGCCTTTGTACTCGGTGGCACCCGAAGGCGCATGGCATTCCGATCGCATTTGTTTGATTGGCGATGCGGCGCACGGCATGGAACCGTTCGCAGCTCAGGGCGCGGCGATGGGTATTGAAGATGCTTATGTGCTTGCCAAAAAACTGTATGAGATTGGTGTAGAAAATTCGCAAGCGGCATTTGAAAGCTATCGTGCGGCGCGATTGCCTCGTATCAAAAAAGTTGCGAAACGAACTGAATTCAACCGGTTTGCTTACCACCAATCGGGTATCGGCCGCATTGTTCGCAATGCGGTTTTCAAAATGCGCAAGCCAGAAGACTTTATATCCAGCCTCGACTGGCTTTATGATTTCGATGCCACTCGCTGAAGACCAAATTCCAGTGACTGAGATATTGGTGTCCACACGCCAACATTTATTCTGATCTGCCGCAGGCGTTGGCCGGTCCAACTATTGCAGGTCATCCAAGGTGAAAACCTGCCTTTGGCCGCATAGAAGCGATCGCCAAAGCCTTGCGTCACGTCTTGGGGCGTCCGGCTGAGAAACCACTCCGATAATGCCGAGATTAATAGGTCGTACTCCGTTTGGCTTAAATCAAATGCATAAACGCGCGGCCCGGCACTCAGTTGTCCAAACGGCGTCACATACATGACGGCTTCATCAAATGCCAGCGCCTTAGTCGCGATGCCAAATGATAGGTCTGAGATCGCCAATAGGCTTGTGTATGCCGTCTTGGAACCCCACCCAACGGCCCAATAGCGAACATCATCAATATTCACAGGATAGTCAGCTTCGCTAAGAGACAGTTTTTGCATAGTGGCACCATCTAAGCGCGGCAAAGCAATATCTGAATGGAAACCATTGGAGAGCACGTAAATGCGTATGGTATCGTCTGTGGCGGCACTATCACGATCACCACTGGTAAATGGCAAAGCGCCAAGCAAAAGCGCCGCGATCAATAAGAACACGGCGCCAAACATAAATTTCAAACTGCGTTTGAACAAATCGCTTTAGTGTAGGATCTGGCTCAAGAATAGTTTTGTGCGTTCATGCTGCGGGTTGTCGAAGAACTGATCGGGTTCGTTCTCTTCCACAATTTGCCCTTGGTCCATGAAAATTACACGGTTTGCTACCTGACGCGCAAAGCCCATTTCGTGCGTCACGCAAAGCATTGTCATGCCTTCTTCAGCGAGGCCCACCATGGTGTCGAGCACTTCCTTGAT
>JBCDFK010000521.1:0-2233 GCA_039178065.1 Pseudomonadota bacterium
AACATAAAATGTTGGAAGATCGCGCCCTCCTCGCGATCCTCCAGCCAGGACCAGAGACGATTTTTATTTTACCCTACTGCCAAAGGCCGTCGTTCACATGTCCTAGCAATTTATGGTGCAAGACTGGATGAAGCCACACCCAACTTTTCCCTACTCTTACCTACCTGCAGCGCGCTCCGAACGTGTTAAGGGCGCCGCCGCAGATAGGTCTCCCCAATTCTCAATGGTCTTCTTTCAACCCAGGTACGCCAGAGAGCTGATGTTTCCCATGACCATAGGCGTCGCCTGTCGCCAACGGTTTTGCCTTTGCGGAATTCTCCTTCATGAATGTTCAATCATCAGCTGTCTCGCTCTCCGTAAGCCAGTGTCTGATATCTGTCTAAAACCTCTAGTCGCTAGAGCTACAAGAGTATTTTTTATAAATGTATTCGATCGGACAATTATCTAAGGCAACCGCCATAAAAGTATCCACTTTGCGTTACTATGAAGAGATTGGATTAATCTCAAAACCGGATCGCTCAGTGGGCAATCAGCGCCGTTATGAACCCTCGACATTGGAGCGGGTAAATTTCATTAGTCATTGTCGGGATCTTGGTCTTTCAATCGATTCCATTCGCGATCTCATTACATTGAGTAAGATGCCGGATATGCCGTGCATCAAAGCGCACAAGATTGCGGAAGATCACTTAGAGAAGATTCGCCTAAAGATGCTGCACCTCAAAAAGCTTCAAATTGAACTCAAGCGCATTTCCGAGGTTTGCGATCAAAACTCGATTGGCGAGTGCAAGGTCATTGAGGCATTTGGAGATCACGATGCCTGCCTAACCGATCACAGACCTTAATTGTCGCCCATAAGGCGTCTGCGGCGTTCTTTGAATGCTTCATGAGATTCGTTTGTTCCATCGTGGAACGACCCAAACCACTTATCCCATGGCACTTCCAAATTACCATAATTGCAGTCGAAATACCGATGGTGCATTTGGTGATGAAATGTGCCGAGCGCCAACTGGCTCTTGTCTTTGGCCAACAGGCTTTCAAATCCGGTGTGCGATGTCGCCGCCGTTAGCGCCTGATGCTGCATATGAAACAAGATATGTAAGGGATGCGCAGCTACAACAAAATGGATCAATACTGATGAAAGGAACAATAGGTGCTCAACCGGATGCATCGAAAATCCTGACCACGGGCCGACATTGGTATTTCGATGATGTAATGCATGTGCAAGCTTATAAAGCGGCGGCCAATGCAGCCAGCGATGCACCCAATAAAAATGAAAAGAAATCCAAATAGGCGTCAGGAAGAACAATGCGACAAACCATATGGGTGATGCGGACCATGTTAATACGGGCGCATATCCGTTGGCCATGGCCCAGAAAAACAACACTTCATAAGCGGTCCAAAACGCCACACCGCTGCCCAAAGACCAAAACATATTGTCTTTGACCTGATTGCTGAAAGTGAATGTGTTTTTCGCCCTCACCTCGCGATCATCAAATCTAAGCTCCTTACCTTGCTTCTTGTAACGGTAGAAATAGAGGTGCAATCCACCCGCCACGACTAACAGCAGAAGGAAATTACGGACATAGATTTCAGCTATCCAACCAAATGATAGCGTAGCGGTCTCCGCCAAGGGCGGCTGAAACCAAAACCAAGATATGCAAGCAACAACAATTAGAACGGAATTTTCTGCTATCCTGAACCAACGCTCTGCAACCCATGACAACATGCGCATGGGTTTGGGTGGCCAGACGAAGAATGGAGAAACGCCGATAGGTACTTCTGGCCGATACGCCCATTGACGCTCAAATGCCGACGGCTGTTTCTGGGTGTCACTCATCGCCTGCCCTTCTCCATTTATACGATAAAGCTGCCACAGCTTCGCTCGGAAATGAAGTCAAGAAATTGCAGTGCAATTATCGCCGGTTTGGTTTGCCCTTCATGGTTCTGTTGACCATTTTCGTGAAGCTTTTGTCTTTTGCTCTGGCCTGCGCAAGGCTCAATGAATTGCGCTCATTTTCTGCCAATAGTTTTTGCCAGCGCTTAAAGCGGCTTTCATCCAGCGATCCATCTTCCAATGCTGCCCTGACCGCGCAGCCAGGCTCAGTGACATGTTGGCAATCATGAAATCGGCACTGCGCGACTAATTCTTCAAGGTCACCAAAAAGTTCGGAAATACCGTCCGCTACATCAGTGAGTTGCAATTCGCGAATACCGGGCGTGTCGAGCACCCAGC
>JBCDFK010000522.1:0-2230 GCA_039178065.1 Pseudomonadota bacterium
ATGCTTTTTCACCTTTCCCAGGCCTATGCGGGCCTGCGCCTCGCCGGTCTCGACGTCGGCAAGGAGGACTTCGATGGACTGCATCAGTACAGCTAGAACCCAAGAGCAGACCTCCATTTATCTTGCAGCATCAGTTGTTTTGGGCTCTTCGGGCTGGTTCGCTGCATCTTGAACGAAAGGCCGGACTACGAAATCGATGCCATCCGCTAGATCGTCGCGCAACAGGAAAAACGCGGGACAATGCGGACTTTGATGTCTTGGCGACGAAGGGCAGCAATACGTTACGGCTTCCGAATGACAAATTCATCCAATCTACGGGTCGATGTTGCTATGTGCCAGCTCTATCCGTATGGTCCCATTGGGAGCTACAGGCGTGTTTGCCCTCCATAAATCGACAATCATGGCAGCTTTAGCTATTGAGGTGCTGCTGCAATGTCGGCGGGCGCTAATTAAGCACTAAGATTACTGAAATTTGTTTCCGAAAAATCACTATCGTCGTCATCACCTCAGTGGACGAATACTTTCAATACATTGAGACTAAGAACTTGCCTGCCCATGTCATCACATGGCAAAAATATAGGCCATCTGTGACGTTGATTTTCTCATTTCAACTAATCGTCGCTTGCAGCCAAAAATTGAGAAGCATACGCAGACAACCCCACACCAAATTGTCGCCCAAATGCCCGCCTGAGACGTTGCGCATCTCCAAAACCGCTCATTCTAGCGACTTGTTTTACGGGAAGCCCTTCTTGCAGTAGCTCCCTAGCCCTGTAGGCTCGACAACGTTCGACGAATTGTGCAGGTGCGATATCTAGGCTGGCTTGAAAGCGGCGTGTTACTGTCCTTGCACTGGTTTTGCAGATCTTGGCCATCTCCGTCAAACGCCAATCACCGCTTGGATCCGTGATAACAGCGCTCGCGATCTCGGATACCATTGCGTCACTCTTCTCGTAAGTTAGGAAGTCTGAAGCAAACTGCTTCTGCCCGCCTATGTGCCTTCGAAAGAAAACCAGGTCGTGACTCACCGTTGCCGCTGCGAATGCTCCCAAGTCTTCCGAGATCAAGTCAAGTGCCATGTCGATCCCGCTTGTGACGCCCCCGGAGATCCAAAAACTACCTTGCCTGACGACGATCTGATCAAAATCCCAATCTACCTTCGGGTACTTGTTTCGTGCGTACTCTTCTCGGGACCAGTGACACGTTGCCACCAAGCCATCCAACAAACCTGCCTCAGCTAGCATCAGCGATCCCGAGCATACAGTGAGTATGCGTTTACTTTGGTTCTGGGAGTTGCTGTCTCTAAGAATTTTCACCAACCCGCCGTCTAGCGTTAACCGCTCGATTCCTTTGCCCCCTGGAATCAACAAATCATCGAACTGATCAACAGATCTGAGTTGCTCGTCCACTGACACTTTCAATCCATTTGACGCTTCCTTAGCCAGCCCGTCCATCGACGCATAAGAAAGCCTGTAGCGAGGGGTGTTCAATCGTTCATTTGCACTGGAAAGCGCTTGCGCGGGGCCAACAAAGTCGAGCGCATTGACCTCATCGTAGACCAAGAACACGACTTTTCTGGATTTGATGGTACTTTGTCTCATTTTGACGCTCAAGATCATTTTGCGTCGCAACTTACACACTGTAACGTCTCATCTGTCAATCAACCCGCCGAGGAAACCTGTGGCAGAGTCTAAACTGAATCTCATACTTATCTTGGCCGCCAACGTTGTCCTCGGTTCCATCATGCCGCTGCTTATCATCCTAGGCGGCCTCTCCGGACATAGCATGGCACCTTATGCATCATTGGCTACACTGCCTCCGTCGGTTCAGATGCTTGCCGGTTTGATTGCGTCGGCGCCACTATCTCTATTCATGGGTAAATTTGGCAGAAAGCTGGGGTTTCTTGTCGGAGCAGCATGTTCCGGGTCAGGCGGTATTATTGGGGTATTGGCGTGGTTACAGGACAGCTTTTTATTGATCTGCGTCGCTCATATGCTGTTCGGTATTTCGTTGGCCGCTTTCGCTTATTTTCGTTTTGCAGCGGCTGAAACTGTGGACGAAAGCAGGCGTCCGGTAGCTGTATCTCTGACCATCGCAACTGGCCTTCTTACTGCGTTCATCGGCCCAGAACTGTTTGATGCCACAAAGGATCTTATGATGCCACTGAGCATTGCGGGTGCTTACTGGTCGGCCATGGGATTATCGATTGGGGGTGCTGCTATCGTTCTTTTGC
>JBCDFK010000523.1:0-2224 GCA_039178065.1 Pseudomonadota bacterium
CCAGACAATTGCCAAACGCCTATCTGGCTTTGATGTGCCCATCCACTATCACAGCCGCAATCAAGTTGAGGGCGTAAACTTTCATTACCATCCAACGCTGAAAGGTATGGCAGAAGCCGTTGACACACTCATCGCAATAGTGCCGGGAACGCCACAAACCCATCATGCAATAAATGCCGAAGTCTTGGGCGCGCTGGGCAGTCGAGGTGTTCTCATCAATGTGGGCCGCGGCCCGGTTGTAGATGAAGAAGCCCTCATTACTGCTCTCCAGAACAAGACCATCGCTGCAGCCGGTCTCGATGTTTTTGAGTACGAACCATCGGTGCCCCAAGCGTTGATAGACCTGCCAAACACTTGCTTATTCCCCCATGTAGCTTCGGCTTCCGAAGACACAAGATTGGCAATGGGCAATCTAGTTGTCGACAATCTGATTGATTGGTTCTCAAAAGGCACAGCCATTACACCAACGCCGGAAACAGCAGCGCTCAACAAACGCAAAAGTTAAACAGTCGTTAACCATATCTCCCTCATATTCAGCATTACTGATTTGAGGGGCAAGATGCGGTTTTCAGCAACTAATATTCTTAATGGTGTGGCCATGAGCGGCGCCGCCGCTTTGATGGTATATGGCGCGTTCTATCAAGACATAGACTCAGATAATTTGGGTGTCGATCCAATTACAACCGCGAGTGTCCAGGCACCCGCCGCTGCGCATGCCGCAGCGCTCGGCAACAGCTTTACCGTTATCAATCATCGCGATAATCGAGCTTGCGTCATGCAAATCCATCGCGCTGAGGGTTATGATGTTCACCGCGTAGAACCAAGCCAAAATTGCGCCAGTGTCGCACCCGAACTTGCAACCGTTCGTGCTTGGCAAGAAAACGCCAGCGGAACAGTCACGCTAAAGGACTATAAGGGCAATCACTTGATGCGATTGAGTCGTTCAGACGGATTTGCATGGGAAGTTGTTGAGCCGCTCAATGTCGCAATATCTCTGGAAGCGTTTTAACTTCCAGCCCTAATTGGTTGGTTGTTTCATAGCCGCCCGAACCGCATCCCCAAAGGCTTCGAACAGCTTTCTTGATGTGTCATCACTGCTCGCCCAATATTCTGGGTGCCATTGTACGCCCACGGCAAAGCCCTTTGCATCAATAACAGAGACAGCTTCAATTGTGCCATCTTCTGCTTGCGCTTCAATTTGAAGCGAAGGCGCCAATCTGCTGATTGCCTGCCGGTGCAATGAATTTACGCTGGCCTGACTCCCGATGATTTTATCAATGCATCCACCGGCTTTGCTGGTAACCGAATGGCGAGATGCAAAGCGTGCATCCCGATCATCCGTCTGCGGTTCACGATGATCATCGCGACCCTCAAGTTCCTGAATCTCCGTCGCTAGCGAACCACCCAGCGCAACGTTCAGCTCTTGAACACCACGACAGATAGCAAACAATGGAACACCCTTTTTGATAGCAGCACGAATGAGCGGTAGTGACGTCGCATCGCGCATGCGGTCATGGGGCTCATATTTTTCCTCAGACGCAACATTGAAGTTCTCAGGGTGAACATTCGTTTTGGCGCCAGACAAATAAACACCATCAACGCGATCAAGCAGATCATCAAAATCGATCCGCTCGCCGAAAGCTGGCACGATCAGCGGCAAGACACCAGCAACCTCAAATGCGGCCGCAAGATATTGGTTTTTAGCACAATGCCAATCATAACCATCAAATTCCGCAGTATCGGCTACAATTGCGACAATCGGTTGCATCTCTGGGTCCTCAATGAGCGCTCTTCTAGCTAGCTTTATCCGCTGTTAGATGTCTTGCAAACCCAAATTTTCCGATGAAAAATGGCTCAAAATCAGCAGTTTACCAATTTAATCGATTAAGTGGATAAAAAAACTTACCAATTTTTGAATCCATTGCTGGACACATTAAATGAAAGCTGTAGATTGCGCGTGGGTATTAGCGCGTCGGGTACCAACTACGGCCCGACTTTAAGTATTTTCCATGGGAGGATCTAATGGATCGACGTTCGTTTATTAAGAAGGCCGGCGTAACTGGCGCAGGCGTAGCAGCTGCTTCGACATTGGCTGCACCAGCAATTGCGCAAGAGATGCCACAAATTACTTGGCGCTGCCAATCAGCTTTTCCAAAAGCACTGGATACGATCTATGGTGCAGCAGAAGTATTTGCTGCGTCTGTTGCTTCTCCAACGGCCGCAG
>JBCDFK010000524.1:0-2214 GCA_039178065.1 Pseudomonadota bacterium
ATCAGGTACGGGTTACGGTTTTTGACCAAAATGACTTGTCCAACAGCTATAATATCGATCAATCAGGGTATATTTCATTTCCGCTAGTTGGCGCAGTTGCAGCGCGCGGACGCACCGTACAGCAATTGGAGAGCGATATTGCCGTTAAATTACGTAATGGATTCCTCCGAGACCCGGACGTATCGGTTGAAGTAGCCAATTACCGAACAATATTTGTCATGGGCGAAGTCGGTTCAGCCGGTCAATATTCGTATCGACCCGGCATGACCGTCCAAATGGCTGTCGCTGGTGCTGGTGGCTTTTCTTCACGCGCAAATCAATCCAACGCAGATATTACTCGCCAAGTTGAAGGTGAGGTCATTACCGGACGTGTTATTATTTCTGATCCCGTTATGCCGGGAGATACGATATATGTGCGTGAACGCATCTTTTAAGAAATCGGTATAAATTATTGGCTAAAAACCAAAAATTGCGAATTGTACATATTTTGCGCGCTCCGATGGGTGGCGTGCTACGTCATGTGCGAGACCTCGCGATGATACATACATCGCTGGGACACGATGTTGGCATTATCTGCGATGTCGAAGGTACGGAGGGCTACAATGAAGCGCTCATCGCAAACCTTGATAAAGAAGTTGCGTTGGGCGTTACGCGCTCGCCTATGAGTAGATCGGTGGGACCGTCAGATGTTTTCTCTGCATCTAAGATCTTAAAAGTGCTGAAAGAAATGACGCCCGATGTTGTGCATGGCCATGGCGCAAAAGGCGGCGTATTCGCGCGGACGTGTGGCTCGCTGGTCAACACAAGTGCTGGAAAACCCCTTCGCTTTTATTCCCCTCATGGCGGAAGTTTACACTTCGACCCTCAGAGCAAAGAAGGCAAAGTCTACTTTCGGGTTGAACGCATACTAGAGAAAATGACCGACGGCCTGAGTTTCGTCGCAAAATACGAGCAGGATAGCTATCAGGACAAGATAGGCGTTCCACACTGCGCATCCGACGTCACTTATAACGGCCTAGCAGATGATGAGTTTGAACCTGTACAACTCGTTGAAAACCCCGCGGACTTTCTATTCATCGGCGAATTGCGGATGCTCAAAGGACCAGACCTTATGCTTCGCGCAGTTTCTCGCCTGAAAGCTGAGGGCGCCAGTGATATAAATGCAGTTTTGGTTGGTGCGGGCCCTGATCGTGACGAACTTCATCAGATGATCAAGGACCGTGATCTCCAAACTAACGTTACTATTCGTCCCGCAATGCCTGCACGTGCAGCCTTCCAATTGGCCAAATGTGTTGTGATGCCGTCGCGCGCCGAGGCCATGCCATATATTGTTTTAGAAGCCCTGGCCGCTAGATGCCCCCTCATTGCCACCAATGTCGGCGGTATTCCGGAGATTTTTGGCAGCGCAAGCGATGTTCTGGTGGAGCCTGATGTTGATCAACTAACCGCTCGAATGAGACAAGCGATGGAAGAATTGCCATCACTCATCAAGCGGATGCCAAATCACGAAACTATTCAGCGGCAGTTTAACGCGAATTTGATGGCTGAACATATGCTGAATGCCTATCGAAATGGCCTAAAATTGCGGCGCAATTCGTAAATCTCAATAAAATGTATTTTATCAAGCGTTTCTTAGGGCATTGGGCGTATTTTGTGTTCATTGCTTAAAGGACCTAGCACAAATGAACAATATCGCCCCTCAGGAACGCTTTAGTCGTGACGCGGTCATTGAATTCGATGATGGTAAGGACCTCACGGTAAAAGACGCTGAGCTAAGCCCGCTTGCTGCGCGAATTGCATCAGAGTATCGCACGGATACGGTCTCTCCTTCTATGCTTACCGGCACGCTGTTGGTTGGCGAGTTCTTAGTGCTACTTGGAATCGCGATAACAATCCTATTTCTGTATGTCGGTGTCGACCTGAGTGTGCCAGGCGACTTTCCAGCTCATTATCTTGCCACTGCTACGATCGGCTCAGGTGCTTTTGTAATTCTACTTCAGCTGATGGACGGCTATCAAACTCGAGCGTTGCGCCACCCAATCAAATCATTCTCCAAGATTGTACTTGGGTGGTCGGGTACATTCGCACTTCTCCTGATCAGTGTTTTCTTTCTTAAAATGTCCGAAGAGTTTTCGCGCGTTTGGTTTGGTACATGGTATTTGGGCGGCCTTGGTTTTCTGTTCTTTGAACGCCTTATGCTTAGCCATCTGGTTC
>JBCDFK010000525.1:0-2204 GCA_039178065.1 Pseudomonadota bacterium
CCGAAGCAAGACGAATAATTGTTGACGCGGGGCTTGAAAACGAGCTTCGCGATCTTGCCTAGTTATGGTTGATACCACCACCATAGACGCTTTTCACAAAGGTCGGTTTGTCTTAGTTCAACCTAAGAGCGGAGGCCATCGTGCCGGTGTAGACGCTATGCTTTTGGCCGCATGCGTGCCTGATGATTTTGACGGCCATCTGGCAGATTTGGGCGCCGGCGCTGGCGCTGCAGGCCTAGCAGTTTTGTCACGATGCAGTGATGCGACGGCGGCCTTGTTCGAGCAATCAGACACTATGGTCGATCATGCGCGTCAGACCTTGGCGCACCAAGAAAATGCTAAGTTGGCGACGCGCGCCGAAGTCTATCATGCGGACATTACTGCAAATGGCGAAACAAGAACGCAAAGTGGACTGGTGCCAAACAGTTTTGACTGGGTGATCGCAAATCCACCCTTCAATGAGTCTGACGATAGAAAATCACCCCATTCCGAGCGCGCGTTTGCGCATGTTATGGACGGCATGACGATCGAGCTATGGTCACGCACCGCCGCCTCGATTTGCAAGCCTGGCGGCTGCTTCGCGATGATCCTTAGGCCTCAATCCATGGGAGAAATTCTTGCTGGTTATATGGGGCGCTTCGGGGGCGTGCGCATTACTCCGGTGCATCCGCGCGCAGGCGAAGATGCCATCCGGGTTTTGGT
Source organism: Pseudomonadota bacterium (assembly GCA_039178065.1). Classification (GTDB taxonomy): domain Bacteria; phylum Pseudomonadota; class Alphaproteobacteria; order Rhizobiales; family Rhizobiaceae; genus Ahrensia. The sequence goes on from JBCDFK010000525.1 coordinate 703, forward strand.
TGTTGGAAAAAAAGGCTCCAAACAGAAGCTGGAAATCACAGCCCCAATCATCCTTCACAAAACAGAAAGCCGCGACTTCACTGAAGAAGCTGACGCATTAATCAACGGTGTGCGGGCTCTGTAATTGGTTACACCTTCGGGCCTCCTGGTCTGAGTCGGATTTCTAACGCTTTACAACAAATAGTGTTGATCGCCAAAAACCGCCTGCTAGCATGATGGCATGATAATAATTCGCATTTGTATTTTGCTCATCGCAATCGTTTCAACGGTTCCGTCAATTGCGCAAGAAGTGCTCAATCGCGATGATTTGCTGGAGATATTTGCAGATCATTCAGTCGCCGGTACGTTTGCTTTTATGGATGTCGAGACCGGCCAAATTAGCGTGGTTGGATCGAACCGCGTCCAGCAGCGATATTTTCCCGCCTCTACATTCAAAATTTTCAATAGTCTGATTGCGCTGGAAACCAAAGTTATCAGCGATGAAAATGAAATTGTTCCTTATGGGGGCAGGCTTCAGCCGATCAAAGCTTGGGAAAAGGATATGTCCATTCGCCAAGCAATTCAGGTCTCAAATGTGCCTGTATTTCAAGAGATTGCGCGGCGCGTTGGCCTTGAACGCTACGAAGAAAAATTGGCTAGTTACAATTTTGGCAATGGGCTGGTGGGCAGTGATGTTGAAACCTTTTGGCTCAAGGGCCCCCTCAAAATCAGCGCGATTGAATATGTCGATGTCTTGGCTACACTCGCAAAACAGAAACTTCCTGCTGAAAAGTCCAATCAACGCATTGTAGGCGAGATTATTCGGCTAGAAGTGAGAGATGATGCAACGCTCTTCGGCAAGACAGGTTGGGCAAATAGCCCAAGTCCCGATATCGGCTGGTTTGTTGGCTGGGTCGAACAGGGAGGTAAATTCTCTACCTTTGCACTCAACATAGACATGCAAAACCGTGCCGATCCAACAAAAAGAACCGAGATCGCCAAAGCATTGCTCAGTGCACTGGGCGCCTATTAAAAGTAAGTAAGGCTGTAACGACAGATATTCGATGTTAATATCTTCGGAACAAATCCAATGGGAAACACAACCATGATCAAAACTCTATCAATCTCACTTGGGTTGCTAGCAGCTTCAACCCTCGGATCACTTGCTGATGTCCATCCGCCAAAGCCGGTTGAGCCCGCAGGAGATGGTCCGCACCTGGAGGCATATGGCGAGATCGAAACGGTGTTTGATTGGTCTGAAGACAGCTGCGAATTAGAACATCATGCAGATCTTCCGGTGAGAGCCTATAAAGATGAAAAGGATCAGGTGAATCTCATCATAAGCAACATAAAATCCAGACGGATGGTTGGTCCGGATTTTGATAATTTGCAAATGAACTGTGATCCGATTTTAACCTCTATCGATGACTCGGCACCGGAAGCTTTTGCCCACAAGGAATGGTTGGCATCAATCTATACCGAAGATGGCAAAACCTTACACGGATTGGTCCACAACGAATATC
>JBCDFK010000526.1:0-2196 GCA_039178065.1 Pseudomonadota bacterium
ATGAGTTTGACCAAATCGCCATTTCTGAAACACAGAGATACATTCCTGCACCGCCAGAACGCAGCCAATCAATCATAAAACTTCAGATAATTATGGATCGCGCCGGTATTTCGCCAGGTGTTATTGATGGATTGCAGACGGCCCGTTTTAGAAAAGCTCTTGCCGCTTTCAACCAACTACAAAAACAAGCTGTCTCCATCACCGATTTAGAGACTATCGACCAATTGCTCATGGAGAACGGCGGACCTGCGTTTGTTGACTATGCAATCACGCATGATGATGTGCACTATGAATTCACACCGCAGATTCCACATCGTTACGTGGAGCAAGCATCAATGGGCAGAATCGATTTCAAATCTGTTCAGGAAATGCTGGCGGAGCGTTTCCATATGGATCAGACTTTTCTAACAGAACTCAATGCAGGCGCAGATTTTGGCCAAGCTGGGACGATTATTCGCGTTGCATCATTCGGCAAGGATTTGCAAAAGCATGTCTCGCGCATCGAGGCGGATAAAACCAATCTTCAGCTACGCGCATTTTCGAAAGACGGCTCGCTTGTCGCATCATATCCAGCAAGCATCGGCTCACAAAGAACACCGTCGCCAACCGGCACACATTCAGTGCGCAACAAAGCACAAAATCCTGCCTACACTTACGATCCCAATGGGTCTTCGCAGCCTGGCCAAACCAAGGGATTACTACTGCTGCCACCGGGGCCCAATGGTCCGGTCGGTGACGCATGGATTGGCTTATCGCAAAGAACATATGGAATTCATGGAACGTCAGAACCGTCACAAATTGGTATTGCGCAAAGTGTTGGCTGTATTCGACTCACCAATTGGGATGCCTTAGAGCTGGCGAGGCTGGTTAAGCGTGGCGTAAAAGTTACCTTCATAGAATAGAGCGTTGTCGCAGGCCATTTACATTGCGGCGCAGCAATTGCATACTGCAACGCACAATAATACGGGAGGCTGCAATGGTCAGCGAAATAACAACAATCGGCGTCATCGGTGCCGGACAAATGGGCGCGGGTATCGCGCAAGTATCTGCTAGCGCCGGCTACAAGGTTATTTTGAGCGATATTGCGCTCGAAAATGCTGAAACCGCAATCTCCAAAATTGATGCTATGACGGCCAAAGCAGTTGCTGGCGACAAAATGTCGGCCGACGAGCGCGAAACAATCCTCGCCAATATATCACCATCTGGCGCGATTGAAGATTTGGCCGATTGCGATCTAGTGATTGAGGCGGCGAGCGAAGTCGAGCATGTCAAAACAGCCATCTTCGCTGAGCTTTGCCCGGTGTTGAAACCTGAAGCACTGCTGGCCAGCAACACATCTTCAATTTCTATAACAAGGCTGGCAGCGACAACTGATCGGCCTGAAAAGTTCATGGGCATTCATTTTATGAATCCAGTCCCACGGATGCAGTTGGTTGAACTGGTACGAGGGATCGCAACCGATGAATCCACGTTCGAGGTAGCCAAAGCCTATGCAAAGGCACTTGGCAAGACCATTACAACCTCTGAGGATTTCCCTGCATTTATCGTCAATCGTGTCTTATTGCCGATGATCAACGAGGCAATCTACACATTGTATGAGGGTGTGGGTACCGTGGAATCCATCGATACTGCACTGACATTGGGTGCCAACCACCCGATGGGTCCTCTGGAATTGGCTGACTTTATCGGTCTTGATACCTGTCTGGCCATTATGCAGGTCTTGCATGAAGGCCTTTCAGATTCAAAATACCGCCCATGCCCATTGCTGGTAAAATATGTCGAAGCCGGCTGGCTTGGTCGTAAGACCAAGCGCGGTTTTTATGACTATCGCGGCGAGCAGCCAGTACCGACCCGATAACAAAGATTAGTAAATGGGCGTAACTGATCGCGCCGGCACGCGGGTCCGCGTGGGGACATTGACGTCAAAACCATTAATGCGAGTGACAATACGTTTGCGCCATGGAAGACGCGGGTCGGACTGTATTTCAAATTCGGTTTCAGCAGTTGCTGGAGGCAATGGTGTAAGAGAATTCGGCATTGATCAATTCCTTCAAACGAATCTCCTCCCACATCATGGATAGCAATAAAATACGTCAAATCAATGAATTTTTGTGCGGTGCAGCAGATAAAATTTAAACCGGACATTTGACGATAATCGAGTCTAGCGCTACTAATCCGATGTGGTGATTTGGCCGG
>JBCDFK010000527.1:0-2185 GCA_039178065.1 Pseudomonadota bacterium
ACGGCAGCCATCGGCCTCAACCTCATTTGATAGTTAGTCGAAACGCACACTATCGAAAATGGTGCCAAACAGCCAAGACAGGAAGCGCGCCAAACTGTCGCTTTCCTGCAAAAAAATGGTTGCCAACCCAGCCACATTCCTGAAAAGTGGATAACATAATTTACCACTTTGAGTCTTTTGACTCAAATCTGGGCGGGAAACAAAAATGAGCGATGGAATTTTTTCTGAAGTCAGTCATCTGAAAACTGCTGATGAAGTTGCAGCGCAGATGGAAAATTTAATTCTAGAAGGTGTATTGCGTGTGGGCGACAAACTCCCTGGCGAACGCGATCTGGCTGAACAATTTGGTGTTTCACGCCCGATATTGCGTTCTGCAATCAAAGACTTGGAAGCGCGCGAACTGCTCGTGACACGGCACGGCGGCGGGACCTTTATCGCTGATGTCATTGGTGATGTATTTTCAGAAACTATGCTTGAGCTGATCGCTCACCACCCGAAAGCAACAGATGATTATCTGGAGTATCGTCGTGATGTTGAGGCAATTGCTGCAAGCTATGCCGCACTGCGTGCCACTGATGATGACAAGGCGCTTCTGACGGAAATCATGCAACGGATGGAAGCTGCACACTCCAAAGCTGACACAACTGAAGAAGCCACAATTGATATTGAGTTTCACCAAGCGGTTAGCGAGTGCGCTCACAATGTAATTCTTATGCACACATTACGATCATGCTATCGGCTTTTGTCCAATGGTGCATTTTTCTCGCGCTCGCTGGTATATGGTTTCCCCGGTGCGCGCACAAAGCTGTTGGAACAGCACACCGAGATTTACCAGGCAATTATGGACGGCAATGCTGATCGCGCGGCCAAAGCTGCTGCAGCTCACATGGTGTTTGTTCAAGATTGCAAAGTAGAGGCGATTAAAGCCGACTCTTGGGCAAATGTTTCCAAGCTAAGGAAGAGAATGCGCAGCGCCGGTTAACATAACAAATCAGTATGCATATTCCGAAAATACTGGCTCAACGCTGCCTTCCCAAACGGAATTGAATTTTGTGACCATCTGCTCTGCTGATGTTGTGCCGCGCGCAGCGACCTCCTCTAGCGGTGCTAGGAAATGTGCCTCGTTAAACCCTTCAGGATTCAAGTAATTGCGGGCAATCAGGCCTTCTCTCGCGATGCCCAAAACTTCTTTAGACAACTCCTGAACTGTCTTACCTTTAATGCGTGCCTTTAGCCCCTCGGTCGGCACTGCATTGCGCAATTCGACAATTTCCTCAAATGACCAGTCTCTGGTCATTTGCCAAGCAGCTTCCAATGCTGTTTCGTCATAGCAAAGACCGACCCAAAATGCCGGCAAAGCACATATCCGGCGCCAAGGGCCGCCATCCGCTCCGCGCATTTCGATGAATTTCTTCATCCGCACCTCTGGAAACACAGTGGAAAGATGGTTCGTCCAGTCTCCTTTGTTGGGCTCCGGATCAGGAATTTTGCCTTTCAGTGCGCCATTCATGAACTGCCTGAATGTCACATCGGTACAGTCGATATATTTGCCATTGCGCAGCACAAAATACATCGGCACATCAAGCGCCCATTCAACATAGTCCATAAAGCCAAAATTCTCGTTGAAAACAATTGGCAATACACCAGCGCGATTATTGTCAGTATCGCGCCAAATATCAGCACGCCAAGAAACCAAGCCGTTTGGCTTGCCATCTGTGAAAGGCGAGTTGGCGAACAAGGCAGTGGCGATTGGCTGCAACCGATAGGACATCTGCATTTTCTTGCGCATGTCTGCTTCGCTATCAAAATCTAGATTAACCTGGATTGTTGATGTGCGATGCATCATGTCTAGACCCTGGGAGCCGACCTTTGGCATGTAGTTTCGCATAATATCGTAACGCGATTTTGGCATGCGCGGCGTATCATCCAGCGTCCATTTCGGACTTGCCCCCAAGCCCAGAAACTTAATCCCGAGCGGGTCAGCGATTTGGCGCAGTTGGCTCAAATGCTGATTGCTTTCACGGCAGGTCTGATGGATTGTTTCAAGCGGCGCGCCGGAAAGCTCAAATTGGCCACCGGGCTCCAACGAAATAGCACCCATTCCGTTGGGTTCAAAAAGACCAATAATGTTGCCCTCATCGATGATTGGTTCCCAGCCCAGCTTGACCTGCATGCCCTCAAGCAG
>JBCDFK010000528.1:0-2170 GCA_039178065.1 Pseudomonadota bacterium
AACGCGCTTACGATCACCAACGACCCAGCCACCGCCGTGAATATAAATGACAACCGGCTTCTTTTTCGCGAACAGGCCACCTGATCGGTCCGGCTGATAAACATCTAGTTTTAGGCCGGATGCATATCTAATCCCGTCACTGATTTTCATCGCATGAGCGGGAGACCAGATCGAAATAGCCAGAAAGCACACTGCGAAGCATGCAAAAAACAATGTCTGGAAATAAAGTGGTGAACTTTGTTTCAAATTTCTCATTGTGCCCTATGCCCGATTCGTCCCTAAGGTAATTTCTATACGTTGTTTTAGGTAATTGCGTATGGAGAATTGCCACTGATTTCGTGCATATAACGTAAATTTGAATTAAACAGTGCCATGATCGTCACACGACCAGTCCGACATTACCAACCGCCGATGGAGCCTTTGTCTATCGTTCACCAAGATGCGCATATTTTGGTGATTGAGAAGCCTAGTGGTCTCTTGACGGTTGCAGGAAAACAGCCAGGCACTGACGACTGCCTCCAGTCCCGTGCGGTTGCACATCACCCAGGTGCAGAAATTACGCACAGGCTGGACTGGGATACTTCCGGCCTGATTGTTTTGGCACTGAACAAGGCGGCCAGACGCAATCTGGGCATGCAATTCGAAAAGCGTTTGGTCAGAAAACACTATATTGCGCGTGTATGGGGCAAGCCAGTACAACCAAGCGGCAATATCAACCTGCCCATGCGATGTGATTGGCCGAACCGCCCGCGCCAGATAATTGATCATGACCAAGGCAAGGAAGCGATTACGGATTGGGCCGTTACAAATGGCGATGAGACGAGCAGCTATCTTTTGATGAAGCCCAAAACAGGCCGTTCGCACCAATTGCGCGTGCACTGCCAATCCATGGGGCATCCGATATTGGGTGACAGACTATATGCACATGAAGAGGCATATCGGGCGCACCAACGCATGTGCTTGCATGCGACCTATATTGAATTTGAGCATCCTGGGGATGGTAAACGGGTCAGCTATGAAAGCCCCTGCCCGTTTTGATCTTGTTAACCGGCAGATGACAATGGCATCACATAAAACACGAATATCCCACAATTGGGTTGCAGGCTCTGATTCTTGCCGTATCTTTAATCAATTCGGACGGGCGAATAATCGCATTGTGCAATCATTGCGCAGTTAAATAGAGGATTTCCTAAAACCATGCTTCAAAAAATACTGAAAACAAGTGCTGCGACCGCGATCATTTCTATGATGGCCAGCAGTGCCTATGCGGCTATCGACGCGCAGGACGTACTTGCTCGCTTGGCTGCGCAATTGGAATTGCAGGGACTTGTACTTACAGCTGATAGCGCCACCAATGATGGTAGTGACAACATCCTTCTTTCAGGAATCAAAGTGGGATATGGCGAAACCGAAACTTTCGAGTTCGACCAATTTGCATTGCAAGGCGTGGTCGATGCACCAAATGACGGCTATGTCGTATCGAACATGGCGGTTCCTCAATTTCAAACTGAAGTCGAAGGAATGCGCTTTAGTTTTGCCGGTGCGCTCATTGAAGGATATTTCATCGCCGGTGCAGCGGAAACAGATCCCATTTTGAAAGGCGCGTACTATCGCCGTGTAGAAATCGGTGAATTTAATGTTGGGCCGGGATCCAGCACTGCTTTTGCATTTAGCGGCGGTGAGATGAATATCTCACCCTATGAGCCAGGCGGCATTATGGAATTCGACATGCGTTTCGACGATATGATGATCGACTTTTCAAGCGCACCCAATCCTCAAGCCAGAGAAACGATGGCAGCGCTTGGATATGAGAAACTCCAAGGCAACATTACAGCTGAAGGCGTGTGGGATATGGACACAGGTGTGACTTCGCTCGCACCGTTCAAGATTTCGGCCAACGACGCTGCTGATCTTTCGATCGCCTTTGAAATCGGCGGTTATACGCCGCAATTGGTGGCTGCAATGCAACAAATGCAGGTTTCTATGAAGGGCAATGAGCAGGCCATGGGCATGGCTATGCTTGGCTTGATGCAGCAGCTAGACATTAGAAACATTTCCATCGGCGTTGACGATAACTCGCTGACTGGTCGTCTGATTGACTTCTTCGGCAGCCAGCAAGGTATGAACCGCGAAAGCACAGTAGCGCTCGCTAAAGGCATGTTACCCTTGG
>JBCDFK010000529.1:0-2146 GCA_039178065.1 Pseudomonadota bacterium
AGCCAACCAACCATCTTGATCTACCCGTCATTGAATGGCTCGAAAGTGAGCTCAAACGAACCAAATCCGCCATTGTATTGATCTCGCACGACCGCAGATTCTTAGAAAACATTACACGCAAAACACTATGGCTCGATCGCGGAAGACTTCTGGAAAACGAGCAAGGCTTCTCCAAATTCGAGGATTGGCGCGATAAATTACTCGAAGAAGAAGAAATGGAATTGCACAAACTCGGCCGTAAGATTGTGCGCGAAGAACATTGGGTTACACATGGTGTATCTGGTCGCCGAAAACGCAACATGCGGCGCTTGGGCGAACTAAACGAACTTAAAGCTCAATTTAAAAACCATCAACGTGCGGAAGGCGCCGCTAAACTCGAAGCCAGCGACGTGAGAACAAGCGGCAAGCTTGTTATCGAAGCCAATAAAATCAGCACGTCTTATGGAGAGAAAAAGCTCGTTCGCGATTTCTCATTGCGGGTTCATCGTGGAGACTGCATTGGGTTTGTGGGGCCAAATGGTGCAGGCAAAACCACACTCATCAAAATGTTAATTGGCGCGCTGGAACCGGACAGCGGTTCAATAAAACACGGCACAAATCTCGATATTGCCATGCTTGATCAACGTCGCGATGCGCTCAACCCGGATGAAACGCTGGAACATTTTTTGACCGATGGCCGTGGGCAAAATCTAATCGTCAATGGTCAAAGCAGGCATGTTTCATCCTACATGAAGGACTTCCTTTTCAAACCTGAACAATCCCGTACGCCGGTTAGGGAGCTTTCTGGTGGAGAAAAGGCGCGCCTGATATTGGCCAAGCTACTTGCACGATCAAACAATATGCTGGTGCTGGATGAGCCCACCAATGATCTGGACATGGAAACGCTAGACTTGTTGCAAGAATTGATCGCGGACTTCAAAGGCACCGTCCTGCTGGTTAGTCACGATCGCGATTTCTTAGACAAAACAGTCAACGCCATCATCGCACCCGATTCTGCAATACCTGGCAATTGGATCGCCTATGCCGGCGGCTATACCGATATGAGATCGCAGCAAGCTGAGCATGTCGCTCCCAAAAACGCGACAAAAAAAGAGGCAAAACCGGACAAACCAAATTCACAGAAACAAAAGCCAACCAACAGCAAGGCAAAGCTATCTTTTAAACAAAAATATGCTCTCGAAACGCTACCTGGCAAAATGGAAGAAGCATCCAAACAGATCGCGGCGCTTGAGGCTAAGATGGCTGACGCCGACTTCTTTTCGAAGAACCCTGAGGAGTTCAGCAAAGCCGCAAAAGAACTCAGCAAAGTCCAGCACGACCACGAGGCTATGGAGGAAGAGTGGCTGGAATTGGAGATGTTAAGAGAAGAGCTAGAGGGTTAGCATAATCGCATAAGCGGCCAACAACATATTCCATCTAGCTTGACTCGGCTTCTCATTCAAATTAGCACATGCGCAGGTTAAGAACACCTGCCGCCCGCAGACATCTGTCCTGGTAAAGTTCTTTATTCACATCTCAGTCAAGCTCTTTCCGCATATCGCGCGGATGGCAGTGCGGGTCCCATCTCAAATAGCGCGAATTGCTAAAGGGTTCGGGAAATGTCTACTAGTACTCCCATAAATACTTTCACCGAAGGAGCGCTGGGCTCCATCTATTTAAAGACTGCATTGCCGATCATTTTTGTTATGGGAATGAACGGCCTCCTATCCGTTGCCGACGCCTTGTTTCTGGGAACCTTTGTCGGTCCAGATGCATTGGCCGCAGTGACATTGATGTTTCCTATATACATGCTGATTGTTGCGCTCTCAACGCTCGTGTCAAATGGAATGTCGAGCATCTTGGCGCGCAAACTAGGTGCCGGTGATCTCCGCGATGCGTGTTCGGTTTTTGCCGGTTCACACGGGTTGGCAATGGCCTTGAGTGCAGGCCTGATCTTTCTTTTCTTTTTCTTGAGCAAACCAATGGTCTTGCTAGCCGCTGGCGGTGATGAGACTTTGGCCGGCATGGGGTTGGTCTATCTGCAGATTACAGTTCTGTTTTCACCATTGCTCTTTTTACTGTCAGTTAATTCTGACGCTCTGCGCAATGAGGGGCGGGTAACCTTCATGGCCGCCATGAGCCTGCTGACCTCCATTGCCAATATTGG
>JBCDFK010000530.1:0-2145 GCA_039178065.1 Pseudomonadota bacterium
CGAGTAGACTTTTAAATTGATTCATCAAAGTCGCACAAGTAATTGTTTGTGCGACTTTTTTTGTCGTCGATAAAGCCATTTTTGAGTTCGTCACCACTGTTTTGCGGCAACCAAATCCAATGCGATTTCTACTGCGAATGCGACTGAATCTTCGTTATTGTAGCCTTCTGCACCGATACCAAAATCTATGCGATTGATGACAGCGTAGGCCTGCCCTCTCGCCCTATCCCCATCGATGTTTAGCGAAAACGTTAAAATAAAGGGCTTTTGCACACCGCCAATCTCCATCAAGCCCTCTGCATCGTATGCACCATCACCCCGCAACCAAATGAAATCTGAAAGAAAGCGCGCTTCTGGATAACTTTCGGCATCCAAAAATTCAGGCCCCTTTGCTTGATCTGAAACAGATCCGAGCTGTAGGCTTTCAATGTTAATTCGTGCGTCTATGAAGGCAGTATCGAGATTTTCTGGATCGAGATTTATTTGAGCGTTCCAACTCTCAAATTCACCTTCAACGGGCGAGCCCAGTTGACTAATTCTGATCTTCAAACTGCTTTGATCTTCAACGACCTGCCAAGGATGTTCCCCTTCTCGCGCCTCGTCCGTGTTAATGGTGAGAGGCTGCAGCTCGGCATTTTGAGTCTGCTGAGTAGCAGCCAAACCGCCAATTGCGCTAAGCGCGACACCAATACCAACAAAGGCCACCAATGCTGTAGCCAGCCCAGATTTATGTGCCAGATTTTCGTTTGGTAGAGAGAAGTCTTTTGATAGTTTACCCGGTAACATGCGTGCCAAGGTTTCATCTTTGTCGAGAATTGCATGCTTTAGCGCGCCGCCAATATGCCCAACCAAGCAAAGCGCAATGATGATCGCCATAATCCAATGCATTGCACCAAAAATCTGAGACAATGTTTCATCTTTGGGAATGAATGGCAGGTTTTGTCCAAACGGCCACCAAATGGGAGCGAAACCTTCGCTCGCAGCGTGATGAAGTAAGCCGGTAAGCGGAGCTACAAGAATTGCAATATATAGTGCCCAGTGAACGGTTTCAGCCGCAAATGTTTCGAGTTTTCGTTCCGGATGCAATGGCTTGGGATGTGGGTTAGTGATCGCCCAAATAACGCGAAGGACAGCAATTAGCAGCACTGTCACGCCAATTGTTTTGTGCATTGAATAGACAAACACCTTGCGCGCAATGGCTTCGCCCGAGTCTTGGGGCAAATAGTGCATAATTGAGCCGACAATCAGCAACCCAATAATCAAAACAGCGGTTAACCAGTGAAAAATCTGAGCGACCGATCCGTATCGCTCCTTCGTATTCGTCAATGCCATGATATGTGCTTCCGCCCTTTTCGACCAAATCTAGTTTAATCTAGCACTTGTGCATTGCCCTTTTGTTTCGTCGATGTCCAACACACCGTTTAAACGAAATCCGGCCAAACGGCCGGATTCCCGTAGTCGAAGTTCGACGACTTAGCTTGTTGCTGCCTCGTGCATTTGTTCAACGTATTCCCAATTGATCATGTTATCGATGAACGCTTCGAGGTACTTTGGTCGCGCATTGCGGTAGTCAATGTAATAAGAATGCTCCCAAACATCGACACCCAAAATCGGCGATGCACCATGTACCAGCGGATTCTCACCGTTCGGTGTTTTCATGATTTCGAGCTTGCCATTTTTAACAGCTACCCAAGCCCAACCAGAACCGAACTGGCCTACGCCAGCGGCGATGAGATCGGCACGGAACTTGTCATACCCGCCTAGATCGCTATCGATAGCCGCCTGAAGCGTGCCTGGAATTTTGGTGCCGCCGCCGTCTTTTTTCATCCAGTTCCAGAAGTGGATGTGATTATAGTGTTGGCCAGCATTATTAAACAGGCCTGCATTGCTTCCAAAGGATTGTTTCACGATCTCTTCAAGCGACAAATCAGCCATTCCAGCGGCTTCTGCAAGCTCGTTGCCTTTCACAACATAGGCATTGTGGTGTTTGTCATGGTGAAACTCGAGCGTTTCAGCTGACATGTATGGATCAAGCGCATCGTATGCGTATGGAAGGTCCGGAAGCGTGAAGGCCATATTTTTGTCCTCTGGTCAAAGATCAGACTGTGTCACAGGTTGCGGCTCCTCTGCTGATACCTTCTACCC
>JBCDFK010000531.1:0-2126 GCA_039178065.1 Pseudomonadota bacterium
ACTGAGTGCCTATGCCCAGCTTCGCGGTCGAACGGACCATCAATTGCCGCCGCCCTCTAACAAAACCTCTTTCAATGTGATGGATTGCTCTCGTCTGAAAAGCTTAGGTTGGGTGCCACGGGGCGTGTTGGATCTCGACGGGCTTGTCGATCCGCTGGCTCAATCGCGCATTGATACCAACGAAACAGAGTCGACTGCGAAGTCTTGATCAAAATCCTGCTTGCACCGCACCATAAAACCTGTATAAGGCCCGGATTGCCGGTCAGCCGGGGGCTGAACGGAGGGTAGATTTATTTCTACTGGGAACGAGAAATGTTCCTGCCTCCCGTGTTCCCGCTCTCGACCCGTCGAGTTCAAAGCACCTTTCCACATCACTTCGGTGACGGATCTGGTTGCAGAGGCTTCGCGCTGAGCGGCGTAACAAAAGGAAAGGCCGAAAATGGCATTGTATGAACACACATTCATGGCGCGTCAGGATATTTCTGCGCAGCAAGTTGAAGAACTGACACAACACTGGAAAAGTGTTTTGGAAGAAAATGGCGGCTCAATTGGCCGTGTTGAAAACTGGGGTTTGAAGTCTCTTCAATACCGCATCAATAAAAACCGTAAGGCGCACTATGTGCTGATGGATGTTGACGCACCTGGCACAGCTATTCATGAGCTTGAGCGCCAAATGCGCATCCACGAAGATGTCCTTCGCTACCTCACCATCAAAGTCGATGCGTTTGAAGAGGGCCCATCAGCGATGATGAAACGCGGAAGCGACCGCGATGACCGTGGCGCACGTAGCGATCGTCCCGATCGTGGCTCTCGTCCACCGCGTGAAGAAAAAAGTGGAGATGAATAATGATTGATATCAACCAATTACCAACACGTCGTCCATTTCACCGTCGTCGTAAGACTTGCCCATTTTCTGGCGCAAACTCACCGAAGATCGATTATAAAGACGTGAAATTGCTGCAACGCTATGTTTCTGAGCGTGGCAAAATCATTCCTTCGCGCATCACCGCAGTGAGCATGAAGAAGCAACGCGAACTGGCTAAAGCCATCAAGCGCGCACGTTTTCTTGGTCTTCTGCCATATGTGGTTGGTTAAGTACTAATTTCCCGGCAGCTCGCTGCCGGGTTACTCGCCTTGGTGTTCGGCACCATCGCAAAAATTAAATCCGAGTTGGGGTGATTGCCATCGTGGTTCATCTCTAACTGCCCAGCGCAGGACAGCGACATGAACTTGAACGCAAATGATATGGTTATTGGACTTGTTGCCGGTTTGGCAACGGCATTGCTATGTCTTGGCGTAGCAACCGGTTCTGGCCTATCCGTAACGCTGTATCTGCTGTCTGCCGTTCCGATTATGGTTGCAGGTCTGGGTTGGGGATTGCGAGCCTCACTGATTGCAGTGGCAGTTTCCTCAATTGCCGTGGTGATGCTCGCCAACACACAAACGGCCATTTTTGTTTTACTGACTACGTCCCTGCCCGGTGCAGCAACATCTTACTGGCTCACTCTATCGCGACCAGCTGAAGAAGTGGGCGGACCTGAAGGCCAACTCGTATGGTTTCCTCTTGCAGACGTGCTCTTGCGTTTATGCCTCATGGTTGGGGCTGCATTTATTTTTATCGGCGCAATGGTCAGCTATGGCCCAGAGATGCTTGATCCAATTGTCGATCAAGTGGTTGAACGCGTTCAGTTAACCGATCCAGAATTTGAGTTTACCGCCGCGGGACGCGCTGAACTTGTTACCATGCTAACAGCTCTAGTTCCATTCATACAGCCGCTTATGTGGACTATGATCTTGGTGGGCAACATTTATATTGCCTCGAAAATTTCGCGAGCATCAGGTCAATTGAAGCGCCCGCAAGACGATTTCCCAACTGAACTATATATGCCGAAAATGGCATTGGTGGTGTTCGCTGGCGCTTTGGTTTTATCGTTTTTGTCAGGAAGCATCGGCTTCATCGGGTCTGCATTGTCAGGCGGACTGTTTGCTGGATTTATGCTTGCGGGTTTCGCGTTATTCCACGCTTTTTCACGTGGCAAACCTTGGCGCACACCGGCGCTGATTATTGTTTACGGATCAACGTTTTTCATGCTGTTGCCAGCTCTCTTGCTTTTCCTTGCTGGCCT
>JBCDFK010000532.1:0-2120 GCA_039178065.1 Pseudomonadota bacterium
CAACGCCATGTCATAGTTCGTCTGCAAATTCACCCAGTAGGCCGGGGTCGTGTTGAACACACGTGCAAGCCGCAGCGCCGTGTCAGGCGTTATCGCAGTCATGCCCTTGATCAACCGCTCGATACGCGTCCGAGGCACGCCCAGACGCCGCGCAAACACTATGGCTCCCATCTCCAAGGGGTCGAGGTAAAGCTCTTTCAGGACTTCACCGGGGTGCCGTGGGTCTTCAATCAAGCTCATAATCGTATCCTATCAAAGGTGTCCACAACCTCGAGATTGGCGGGCTTGACCTGCTCCCCCTTGAGTCCGCGTTTTTCAGTTAGCTCTGTTCAGAGTTTGGTCCTCTCTTGACCGTTGGTGATATTCCCACGGGGTGAGCCCGTCGAGGCTTAAATGTGGTCGGTGGTGGTTGTAGTCGGCGCGCTATGCCGCAATTATGCGGCAGGCATGGCGTAGAGACGGGAACAGGTGTTCGGTCAGGCATTTCTTTCACATCCTCCCGTTGAAGCTTTCGACGAGGCCATTCTGCATGGGCTTTCCGGGCGATATGGATTGGCGGCCGCAGCAAATGACTATTGCTAGAGAGCTGGCAAGCACCTTTGTTGGAACACAAAGTGTTGTGCAAGACAGCATGTCACTACTGTTAGCTATGAACGCGGATTCCACTTGCGATGGAAGCTAGACTGCGTCTGCTATGGAAACTTTTCGGCGACCATCAAAAGCCTGTAAGCTAGTTCTTGGTGAAGCCGAAGCACTCCTTGAGTGCCGCACGAGATGAAGAGGATTCGTATGTTTCGAATATCCAAGGAATTCCATTTTTCGGCGTCACACCAGTTGGACCATCTTGAGGACTCCCATCAATGCGCGCGTCTGCATGGCCACAACTACATCGTGGTTGTAGAACTTCAGGCGAAATCCCTAGATACAGATGGCTTCGTGAGGGACTATCAGGAGTTGAAGTTGCTAAAGGCTTACATTGACCAGAATTTTGATCATCAACACCTGAATGATATTCTTGACGTGCCTACGACCGCTGAGAACCTAGCCAAACATTTTTTTGATTGGTGCCAATCGCGCTGGCCAGAGACAAGTTGTGTTCGCGTCTCTGAAACGCCAAAAACTTGGGCAGAGTTTCGACCTTGAGTCTCCGCATAGCAGAAATATTTGGCCCAACCATCCAAGGTGAAGGCGCGCTTATGGGCGAAGCAACTGTCTTTGTTCGAGCCGGTGGTTGTGACTATCGGTGCAGTTGGTGCGATAGCTTACATGCGGTCGAAAGCAAACATCGAAGCAGCTGGAGAACCATGGAGACTGAAGCAATCTGGAGCGAGATTCTCGAATTGTCAGGAAGTCGAAAACTCCTAGTGTCAATTTCTGGAGGCAACCCAGCGATCCAAGATTTCGGCCCGCTGATTTCATTGGGTAAATCAAACGGTTACCGCTTTGCTTGCGAAACACAAGGTTCAATTGCAAAGCCCTGGTTTGGCGATCTTGACACCCTTGTGTTGTCGCCGAAACCTCCTTCTAGCGGCGAAGTTGTAGATTGGTCCGCCTTTGCAGAATGCTTGGAGGCCGGGCGCGGCGCTAACAACAAAAACATGAAGATCGTAGTTTTTGATGAAAATGATCTTGAGTGGGCCAAGACTGCCTCGGAGCGACACCCTGATCTGGAACTCTTTCTCCAACCCGGAAACGAAATGATCGATCCGAATGAACCGATAGATTCTAACAGGATGATGGCAAAGTTAGATTGGCTCATCAGTAGAACGGCCGGGTCAGGGTGGTTCAAGCCCCGTATTCTTCCGCAACTGCACGTTATGGTGTGGGGCAATAAGCGCGGCGTTTGAGCTTTCCGATCTCACCGAACACTCGGCTTAGCCAAGCCTCAAATTACGTCTAGTAAGTTGGTCATTAACCATCTGCTGAAATTCTTTCCCAGGCAGATTGGATGTCACGACCAAGGGGATGAAAAGCATCTTGTATGCTGATGCCAAGCAAGTGCCGGTTCATTGATATTTCGAGGTCTTCTAGCGCTCGGAGGTTCCGTTCGCGCATTTCCCAGGTCGCACTTGAGAATGGTACATTTGGGTTCTCCAACGCAACAAAGCCCTGATCGTAAA
>JBCDFK010000533.1:0-2119 GCA_039178065.1 Pseudomonadota bacterium
TACACAACCTACAAAATTGAAGGCGGATCGGTGCAAAAACTGAATGATGGTTTGCAGCAATGATCGTATCTGGCGAACGGAATTCCATCACAGATGTCGACGGCATTTTGGTTGGCAACGCTCAAGATGAGAAACTAAAATCTGGCACCACAGCGTTGATTTGCAAACAAGCTTACACAGCTAGCGTTCAGGTGCTGGGTGGTGCGCCCGGTACGCGAGAAACTGAATTACTAGAGCCACACAATAGTGTTCAAGCCGTTGATGCGCTGGTTTTATCTGGCGGCTCTGCTTTTGGCTTGGATGCTGGGTCAGGCGTGCAGAATTGGTTACGTGATCAAGGTCGTGGATTTGAGGTCGGGCCTGTGCGCGTGCCGATTGTCCCATCGGCGATTTTGTTTGACCTAATCAATGGTGGAGACAAGAATTGGCAAGAGCAGTCCCCCTACTCCGCATTGGGATATGAAGCTGCTACAAACGCTTCTTCAGATTTTGACCTTGGATCAGTTGGTGCAGGCTCCGGCGCGCTGACTGCTAATCTCAAAGGTGGTCTGGGATCTGCTTCAACCTACCTCCAACAGTTTGGCGTAACGATTGGAGCGCTTGTTGCTGTTAACGCACTAGGCAGCACCATGATTGGTGACACGAGACACTTTTGGGCTGCGCCATTTGAACTTGGTGACGAGTTTGGCGGACTTGGGATACCAGATGCCCTTCCCAACAATGCTAAAGAGCTGCGAACAAAATTTGGTGGCCAGAGCGTATCGCCAGAAGGTGCAAACACGACAATCGGTATTATCGCAACTGATGCAAAGCTAACCAAGGCCGAATGCAAACGGCTGGCCATTGCGGCTCATGACGGTTTTACGCGTGCCATTTGGCCATCGCACACGCCTATGGATGGCGATTTAGTTTTTTCGGTATCGACCGGCAGTGTCGATACAAAAGGATCGCTCGACGCGATGATCGCAATTTGTGCAATGGCGGGCTCAACTATGGCACGCGCGGTTGCACGCGGCGTTTATATGGCAAGCGAGCAAGACGGGGATATTATGCCGGTTTGGCGCTCACTGCGTTGACTTGAGGCCGCGCAAGCGGCAATCACGTGCTAGACCAATCCTGAAATGGAAATTGCCATGGCTCGCGACATCAAAATTGCCCCGTCTATCCTTGCATCGGATTATTCCAAGCTAGGCCAAGAGGTGAGCGACGTTGTGGAGGCGGGTGCGGATTGGATACATCTCGATGTGATGGATGGGCATTTCGTGCCCAACATCTCTTATGGACCAGATGTGATCGCTAAGCTTCGCCCTCACACCGATGCAGTCTTTGATTGCCACCTCATGATATCGCCGGTTGATGTTTATCTAGAAAGCTTTGCTAAAGCCGGTTGTGACATCATCACCGTTCATGCAGAGGCCGGGCCTCATCTGCATCGATCGTTACAGGCTGTGAGAAATCTCGGCAAAAAAACTGGCGTAGCTCTGAATCCAGCAACACCTATTAGCATGGTCGAGCAAGTGATTAATATGGTCGATCTTGTTTTGGTAATGAGCGTCAACCCAGGCTTTGGTGGGCAGAAATTTATTCATTCTGTGACCGAAAAAATTATGGGTTTAAATGCGTTGATTGGAGATCGCCCGATCGATCTCGAGGTGGATGGTGGCGTTACGGCCGAAACTGTCATTGAATGTTCAAAAGCCGGCGCCAATGCCTTTGTTGCAGGTTCAGCGATATTCAAAGGTGGGACTGTTAATAATTATCGTGATAACATCACAGCTATCCGCGGGGCTGCGGAGGCAAACAGGGCTTAAAAACGGAGGCTTTTATGGTCAATCGAGTAATGCCAAGTTGGATTGTATGCACATCTACTCTGGTACTTTCTGCCAGTTCTGCATTCGCCGGTGACTTTGCCAATCTAAACGTTCTTGGCTTTTCGGCTGACGGGAACATTTTTGCGTTTGAGGAATATGGAGTACAGGATGGCTCAGGCTTTCCCTATGCCAATCGCTTCTACATCGACACAAATACAGATCAATTTATTGGCGGCTCACCCATTCGCGTCCGTATAGAGGACGAGACGGTTGATGTTTCGCAGGCGCGTTCTGATGCTGCAGCTCAA
>JBCDFK010000534.1:0-2113 GCA_039178065.1 Pseudomonadota bacterium
AGAACGACAAATAGTGAAACCATCTTTGGTTTCGCGGTGCCTCAGTCGTATTGGTGCGAGGTCAATCAAATGCGCCAACCAGCAAAGAGAATAATACGCATGGCAGAACAAAAAATATCCGACAATGCAAAGCAGAACACCGACCAATGCTTATCACAGCTCATCGCTTCCTCGCATTTAGTCGCGGTTTTCCAAACTCGTGTAAACGACGAACATGCGTCGAAACGGGAACGTGTTGTGCGCAAAGTCTCAGCCCAAAACTCGACAAAAATGCCTGCGGGCTTCCGTCACAAAGAGGCGATGTCGCGCAAACCATTCAATTGGCGCTATTTGGAATGATGTTAGAAGAAGGCCTTCTCAGTCAGACGGACGAAGCGGCCCGCTAATTCCCGCCACATTTGAAGGTTTAGCTAGTTACGCAACCAGAGGGAGAGTAAATATGGCAGTCGCTCGCGTGACAGAAATCATTGCATCATCAAAGAAAAGTTTTGAGGATGCTGTAGAAAAAGGCGTAGCTCGCGCTTCCAAAACGCTTAAAAATGTTGAGGGAGCTTGGGTAAAAGATCAAAAAGTATCCGTAAAAGATGGCAAAATCAGAGAATATCGCGTTGTATTGAAAGTCACCTTCATATTGGCAGATTAGGGGAAAATCTAATGACATCACGTAGAACACTCATCATCGCGGGCCTCGCACTGTTTGCGATGCCAATAAGCAGCGCAATGGCGGCTGACCATCAGGTAACGATAAAGAGCTTTAAATTCAGTCCTGCGCAAATCAGCGTTGCAGCCGGCGACACAATTACATTCATCAATGAGGATGGTGCTCCACATACTGGCACAGCACTAGATGGGAGCTTCGATACAGGCCGCCTTAACAAGGGAGAAAGCGGCACGGTGACGTTAGCCAACGCCGGAACAGTTGAATTCAAGTGCAGCTTTCATCCGAACATGAAGGGCACAGTTACTGTAAACTAAGGGCTTTTGCGAAAATAAATCTGGATCGAACCTCATTCAGCTTCGGTTCAGGTCACCTTCTCTAAATTGGGCTATGAACTTTTAATGCTTCTGAGGAGAATGTCATGAAAGCACTTACGAACTCTATCGCCGCGCTAGCTATCGGCGCTTCCACTATCGTGCCAATGGCAACGACTGCACAGGCGCATGATCGCGGTTATGGTCATGTTCACCGACACGGCCCAATTGTTAAATGTAACCACCGCAATAATTTCTGCCGCCCAGCGAAAAGACATGTCTATCGTCATGGAAGCAACCACAATTCAAATGTCGCAGGCGCCGCTGTATTGGGTATCATTGGGGGCGCTCTGATTGGATCGGCTATCGCCAATTCAAACAATCAACCGCGCTATGTAGCGCCGCGTCAAACCTACAATCCGAACCGCTACCCGCAGGCACCGCGTCCTTCCTATCAAAAGCACCGCGTTGTGACCCATGGTGGGTCTTTGGAACCCTGGTCACGTGGTTGGTACCAATATTGCGATGCAAAATACCGCTCATTTAACCCGCAAAAAGGCACTTATCGCGGTTATGATGGATTGGACCACTTCTGCGTTGCACGATAATTGTTCGAAAAATGAATCCAACAGTTGAGTTGGGGGACTAAGATAGGTCCGAGGTATATGCCTCGGGCCTATTTCATTGATCGCCGCGCCTTGATTCAAAATCTATTGCAAAAACGGATTGTTACGACGCTCATCTCCAATTTTACCGCCAGGGCCATGCCCACAAATAAATCCAACCTCGTCTCCGAGTGGCAGTACTTTGGTTTTGATTGAGTTGATCAAAGCTTCATGATTGCCGCCAGGCAAATCCGTCCGACCAATAGACCCAGCAAACAAGACATCCCCGACATGAGCAAAATTTGCAGCCTTGTTGAAGAAAATTACATGACCTGGTGCGTGACCAGGACAATGATAGACTTCAAACTGATGCCCTCCAAAAGAAACGGTTTCACCCTCTTCAAGCCATTGATCGGGCGTAACATTACGAACGGTATCGACGCCAAACATCTCAGATTGCTTTTCCAGCGCACCCAATAATGGGGCATCATCCTTGTGCGGACCAACAATGCTGACACCCAAAGCGTCCTTCAAAT
>JBCDFK010000535.1:0-2102 GCA_039178065.1 Pseudomonadota bacterium
CGGTGTCGACCCCATCACAACAGCAAGCACACCGGGCAAGAAGGGCAGAACCTACATTGTCCGGCGCTCGGTGCTGCAATCCAATCCATCTTCGAAATGCATTGTACATGCAAACGGCACGGCGTTCGGTGACTGCTGATTTACGCTTCGTTTACCGTTTTCAATAACCAGAGCATAACCAACAATCATAACATTTGGCCATGTTAAGGATTTGGCGGGCCGCTGTTAACCTTTGACCTTTACGCTACGCCACCAAAGGAGAACATGCATGATTAAGTCATTTATACGCGATGAAAGCGGCGCAACCGCCATTGAATATGGCCTCATCGGCACGTTGATCTCGATCGCGATAATCGTCGGCGCAACGTCCCTCGGTTCCACGCTGAACGGAAAATATAACGGCATTGCAACAAGCGTAGACACGGCGATCACTGGTTAAATCGTGTCGTCAAACAGGATAGCCCTTGATCACCAAGATTAAGGGCAAATTGCCAGAGAAAAAAGTTGGGTAGCACTTTGAAATTAATGCGCATGAATAAAAGCAATCTTCTGCAGGCCTTAAAGGCATTTTCATCCGATACAAAGGGCGCAACCGTGGTCGAGTATGGTCTGATCGCAACACTTTTATCATTGGTCGTTGTTGGAGGAATTGGTTTGGCATTTGATGCCATCGAGTTTCTATTCGCTGACAATAATTCTGAAATCCAGCAGGCGCTGAATTAGGTACTTCCTAGCTAGTTTGGCCTTTCAAAACATCAGCTAAGCTATGGGTAGCCGATCCAGGCTTTAGCGGTTTTTGCTGTGATGCAGCCGGCGCCCAACCAGACATCCAAACGAACGAAAACGTCGCACGAACTCTTCCATCTTCATCACTGAATTTTTCCTGATAATATTCAGCGGCCCGCTCAAATAATGCGACGCGCGCAAAGCATTTTTCGCGCGCGACCAACACATTGGTTTCGCCCATTGATCGCAAATCAAGCATCAAATTGAACATCGTATCATAGCGCACAACAACACTGTCGACATCTGTGACAGGCAAAGCAAACCCCGCGCGTTGCAGCAATCCGCCAGCATCGCGAACATCCATAAACGGCAAAATGCGCGGATGCACGCCATTCGTAAGCTCTGATTCTGCTACAGTCAGGCTTTCTCTCAACTCATGAAGAGTATCGCCGCCAGGCACGCAGGCCAAAAATAGGCCATCAGGTTTCAGTGCTCGCAAATACTGGACAAGCATACCGGGCACATCATTGATTCGATGCAAATTTGCCATATCGATAATCAGCTCAACACTCTGCGGTTCAGCGGCCAGAACCTCGTTACGCCATATCGACTCTGCAGCACTTGTTGCGGCAATTGGCATGAAAGCCTTGTGTTTCGCCCACGGTGAGACGACAAGCCCATTGTCAAATCTGCGCGTATGCGCGTCCAACCGGTCTTCTAGATCGCCAACCAGACGCTCCAATAAGAAATCGGAACCCGCGATTTGCGCCGCTTTCGCCCGCAAAACGTTTGCCACAACTTGTTTTTTATCAATAATGTTACCAACGCTCATTACTCGGATTTAGCGGTGCGACGTTGGAATTAAAACAACAAATGTTGTCATGGACGCAAAAAGCCAGCCGAAATGCGTTCGGAATACTCTTCCCCAACACATGTCTTTCATGCGGAGCCCACGTTACCAAACAGGGTGTTGTATGTTCTGAGTGTTGGGCTGACTTGCACTTTATTGAAAAACCATATTGCGAAGTAATGGGCGCTCCATTCGGTTTGGATTTTGGACCAGGCATGATTAGCGCTGAGGCGATTGCAAATCCACCCAACTTTACGCGCGCACGTTCGGCGACTATCCATGCCAAAATTGCGCGGCAACTGGTGTCACGTCTTAAATATGGTGATCGTACCGATCTTGCGCCATGGATGGCAGATTGGATGATCCGCGCTGGCAACGAGCTTTTAACTGAAACCGACATTATCGTGCCGGTCCCCCTTCACCGGGGTCGGTATTTTAGCAGGCGCTACAATCAAGCGGCCGAACTCGCTCGTGCAATTGCGCAAAAGACCGAAACACAATTTTCGCCAGAAGCCCTTACGCGCGC
>JBCDFK010000536.1:0-2087 GCA_039178065.1 Pseudomonadota bacterium
CTGGCCGAATATATCGAAAGCTAGCCAACGCCTGATTATGCAGATTGTTTGTTCTCATCGCTTAACAATGGATCCAAAGCTGATGGTTTGAACACGATTGTTGAGGGCAATTCGCGCGCAATCTGTCTTTGCAATTGGGCTTCTGCGTCTGTGCCAAAATGCTGCTCCCATTCGCGCATCTTGCTTTGATACGTGCCAAGCACTTGCATCACAGCGCTTTTTTGCTCGCGGCTTGCATGAGCCACCAGCCCCACTGAGAGACAGAGCACATGTTCAACATCTGCGGAATGTGCAGCCGTCACTGGAACAGCAATAACAGCTTCATCCTTCACAAAGCCGCAGTTTAGGCTGTTGGTGTCGAGAGCCGCACCGACAACGCCTATCGCGCGGTTGCCGTCTTGATAGTCAGAAATTGATGCCGGTAAGTTTGAGCCATTTGCGGCGCTGGCAAAACTGATGCCGTCTTGGGTTTTTATATCAAGCAGCGCTCCCCAATTGACGGTATCAACGATCCTCGAAACAGCGGCCAGGGTCTTACGGTTGCCAAACGAAAGGCGGCTATCCGCTAACGCCATTGCACCCAACGCATCGCGAACCACGGGCGAAAGTGCATCTTCTGGTCGACTTGTGCCGACCGTGACGGTTTTTGCTTGGTGGCGAATTGTATCGACCGGGCGCGAAGTCTCTTCATATGCATTTCGAATAGGCTCAGCGGCATCTGCCGCCACCGCCTTCAAAACATCAGGTTGATCGATTTTCGCAGTCAATTGGCGTGATACATGTGCCACTTTTGCAAGATGGCTAGCATCAAGACCCGAATTAAATGCGCCATCAATGGCTTCATCCAAAAAGGCATCTAAACGATTGACTACATCCTTCACATCGGCTTCGGGGCTTTGCATCGCTAGCAGTTCGAGCCCAACCATTATTTGTTTAAGTTTTTGCGCGCCGACATCAATTGCACGTGCAGCATGAAAGCCAAATAGATGACCCGCAACTGTCGCGAGCACAAAGGCCAAATCGGCGCCGATGCTGGGAAGAGAGATCACACGTTCCGCATATTCTTCAAAGGCGTCTGCATCCGCACCCTCTGTTGCAAAGACAATCGGGCGGCCATTATGTGCTTTAAAGATCGCCGCTTCCTTGACAACGTCGCCCACCAAATCGCCTGGCAGATCATTGGCAATTACCAGTGTCAGGGGTTCGGTTGATAGATCGATGTGTTTTTTATCTTCGGTGAAATCAACCGGAATTGACTTGTAACAAAGCTCTGAAAGCTTGATCCTTATTTCGAGCGCAGCAATATGATTGACGCCTGATCCGGTGACCGCCCAATAGCGAGCATAGGGCGCGAGCGATCGCGCGCATTCGGCAATGTGCTCTTCATTGGCTAAAACGCGACCGACATGAGCTGGCAATTTCTCGAGCTCACCCAATTCATAAGCCAATTCGATTTCGGTCATCGTTTGCAGCTGGTCGGCCAGGAACAGTGCTGTCAGTTTTCCAGCTGTGATTTGTGCATAGAATGCTTTTGTCGATGCGACTGACATTTCAACATCGCGACCGTCTGATGTGAACAACACACTATCGGATTTACGTACGAGATCAGAATTGCGGCGATTGACGATGGCATGAATAAATGCACCACGTTCGCGCGCCAAGTCGACAGCACGATTGGTATCAGTTGTGGTGCCAGACTGCGAAACGGCAATCACCAAGGCGCGATCAAAATTGTAAGATTCAATATCAGCTGATAGCTCTGATGAGCGGATCGCCTCGACCGGTATTTTACGACGCGTGTCACGGCCAAGTACTTTTTCAATCAAATAGCCAATGCCTACTGCAGCAACACCAGCTGTACCTTGACCCACAACATAAACACGCGAAATTCCCTTGTCGGTCGCCGCGCGTAAGTTTTTCCAGATGTCCGTTGGCAAATCGTCAAAGGCGATCATGCCATCTTGTTGTTTTCGATACCGACCCCGTAGCGTTTTAGCAACGCTTGCTGGTCCATCGTTGATTTCCTTCTCCAAAAAGAAATCATATTCGCCGCGATAAATGTCTCTGGCAAAGATCTGATTCGATTC
>JBCDFK010000537.1:0-2083 GCA_039178065.1 Pseudomonadota bacterium
AAATCAACGAGTAAGGAGCTCATTATGTTTGCACGTTTTATGAATGACGAATCAGGCGCGACTGCTATCGAATACGGTCTTATTGCTGCACTTATCGCTGTTGCGATCATCACAGGTGCTACAACACTTGGTTCAACATTGAACGCTAAGTTCGACTCAATTGCGACATCAGCTGGCTAATTGCTGCTGGGTTCATGCCTGAAGGCATAAACCGCAAATGATCAACGGCCTGTTCTTATAAAGAACAGGCCGTTTTCTTTTGGGGAAACAAAACACTGGTTCATAAAGCACTGTGCCAGGGCCATTGTCTCATATATGACTTTGGTGAGAATGCACCGCTACTAATTCTTCGTATGTTGATACTCAGGATGAACTATGTCCGTCATTAAAATCACTCCAGTAGTTCTATGCGGTGGCGCGGGTTCTAGATTGTGGCCGATGTCCCGCGATGAAAAACCAAAGCAGTTTCACGCGCTGTTCAACGAAAAGTCGCTTTTGGCCAACACAATTGCTCGCACACCAGAAGGCAGCTATTCCGGCGTTACTTTCGCCGCGCCAATTATTTTGGGCAATGCGAGCCTAAGAGAAGCATTTGAAATCGAAGCAAACGGCTTCGAGGCGGCACCTAGTCGCATACTACTTGAACCATCAGTGCGCGATACGGCCGCCGCTATCGCGGCAATTACCGCATTTGCCTGCAAGCAGGATCCTAACAGCATTTTACTGGTTTTGCCTTCAGATGCGCGGATTGATGATCATGAGGAATATCGTCGAACAATCACAAAAGCAGCAGGAGTTGTTCGAACTTCTAATTCAATAATGACATTGGGCATAAGGCCATCACGCCCCGAAACGCAATATGGCTATATTGAGCAAGGTGAACCTTTAGGCGAAGTCTTTTCGGTTCAAAAATTCAGAGAAAAACCGGATCTAGAAACCGCTCAAGATTTTTTGAGCAGTGGCAACTTCCTATGGAACGCCGGCATCTTTATGTTCCGCGCGGGCCGGCTGGCAGATGATTTCAGTAAAATGCAACCCGAAATATGGAAGCACGCATCCGCCTCAATCGAGAATGCACGCGAAGATGGCGTCTTTTTTTACTTGAATGAAGTGGATTTCAATGCCGCACCAAAGCTTTCAATGGATTACGCAATAATGGAGAAAGCGGAGAACATAGGTGTGGTTCCCGCGCATTTCGACTGGGATGACCTCGGCTCATGGTCACAATTATACGAGTCTGCAAACAAGGACGAACAAGGAAACGCAGTATTTGGCGATTCGATAGTCGTCGAATCTCAAGACAATTACATCCGATCAGATGGCCCATTGGTGGCAGTCGCGGGTATCGAAGGCCTTACAATTGTTGCTGAAGACAACAAGGTTTTGGTGTCCAGCACTCAAAAATCTCATCTTGTGAAAGAGGTGAATGCCGCGTTCAAAAATGAGCTCAGGTCAAAGACGAGCCCCAACAAAGACGACTTAAAGCGCTGGCTCTTTGATAAGGCGCTTCCATTCTGGGCAAGCAATGGCATGGATTTTGAGTTTGGTGGGGCTCATGAAGCTCTATCCTTCAACGGGACGCCAGCGCCTCATAGCAAGAAGCGCCTTCGCGTTACTGCGCGGCAGATCTATTGTTATGCACACGCATCAATGATGGGGTGGCAGGGTGATGCAGACAAAGTACTACGACATTGCCTCGCAACACTGATTGACACCGGTTGGCATCAGGAAGGTGGTTTCATTCACCTGTATAATCCTGATGGAACTGTTCAAGACCAAACACGAGACACTTATGATCAGTGTTTTGTGTTGCTAGCGATGGCCTGGTTGTGGCGATCCAAAAAATGGCCCGAGGCGCATAAATGGGGTGAGAAAACGCTCGCTTTCATGGACGAGCACTTGGCAGATCCAGAGCACGGCGGATTTTTCGAAAATCTTGAAAAAGCATCGCCGCGACGCGCAAATCCGCATATGCACTTCTTAGAAGCAATGCTCGCCTGGTATGATGCGACAGAAAACGTTGAGTATTTGGATCGCGCTGAGAAAATTGTGTCGCTGTTTGTAAACCGCTTTTACGATGCCG
>JBCDFK010000538.1:0-2079 GCA_039178065.1 Pseudomonadota bacterium
AAACATGTCGTCGTAATGAGTACCAACAGCAGCAGGCCGCCAAGAAGTGCCATCACTTTGGCCGCTCCAAACGCTAAGCTGCGCGCTGTATTCATGCTCAGTCCTCAAAAACCGCACGCATAAGCGTTGAATTAGGATCGCGCAATCCATCTATCACATCAAAATGATGCCGTCCCGACTCTTCCACGCACTGCACCGTGGCCCCTAAGCCCAACCACATATCTGCGAGAAGCCGGTTTTGCCGCACAAATTCAGGGCGCTCATCAACACCAACCCAGCACAACAAATTAGTATTTATCTGGGGCCTCAGCAGCGCTGGACTCCAAGCTTGACAGGTGCTCTCTGTTAATCTCAATCGATCATTGAGTTCGGTTTTGAGAAGCGGGCGGAGATCATGTACACCGGACAGAGAAATCGTCTTTTTGATGCGGCTGGCGATTTGATCCGGAAGACCCAATGTGTCGGTTGAGAGAATAGAAACAATGTGTCCACCGGCAGAATGCCCACATAGATAAATTGGGCCACCAACTTGGCTACTGACTTGAGAAACTGCCTTGGATACGCAACGTCTAATTTCCCCAATTTCTACGTCGGGGCAAAGCGGATAAGAAGGCATGCAAACCGAAAAGCCTCGCGCTAAAGCGCCCGACGCAAAATGCGACCAATAGGACTTATCAAAGCGCAACCAATAGCCGCCATGAACAAAGACAAACAAGCCTTTAGGCTCGCCACTTGGATAGAATACATCATACTTTTCACGTGAACCCGTTCCGTATGAGACGTCGAGTTCGCAATGCGCAATTTCCCGATAATCATTAGCGTCGACTTCCCAGCGCAGAATAATATCTTCCGCGCCAGGCGTGTGAGCCGCATTGGCATAAGCATCGTCCCAATCGATGAGGCGTTGCATTGCCATTAGTTCACGATCTTTGCCTCAGTGGCGGCGCGCAATTGGTCTTCCGTAACACCATCTGCAGTCTCAACGATTTTCAGACCACCGTCGACTACATCGAGCACACCAAGATTTGTGATGATCCGGTCCACAACGCCCTTGCCTGTCAGCGGCAAGGTGCACTCATTAAGTAGCTTGCTGTCGCCATGCTTATTTGTGTGATCCATTACCACAACAACCCGGCCAACACCGGCAACCAAATCCATGGCACCGCCCATTCCTTTTACAAGTTTGCCAGGGATCATCCAGTTGGCTAAATCGCCATTTTCAGCGACTTCCATCGCGCCCAAAATCGCCATGGCAATCTTGCCGCCGCGGATCATTCCGAAGCTTTGAGATGAATCGAAATAAGCTGTTTGCGGCAGCTCCGTAATCGTTTGCTTACCAGCATTGATCAAATCGGCATCAATGTTTTCTTCTGTCGGAAACGGGCCCATGCCAAGCATGCCGTTCTCAGACTGAAGCGTAACCTCAACACCATCTGGAATATAGTTGGAAACAAGCGTCGGAATACCGATACCAAGGTTCACATAAGTACCGTCCTGCAATTCTTGCGCTGCGCGGGCGGCCATTTGATTTCTGTCCCAAGCCATGGATTAAGCCTCCCGTACTGTACGTTGCTCGATGCGTTTTTCATGTTCACCCTGAATGAGACGGTGCACATAAATACCCGGCAAATGAATGTGATCTGGATCAAGCGATCCAACCGGCACAATCTCTTCAACTTCAAGCACACAAACTTTGCCGCACATTGCAGCTGGAGGATTAAAGTTGCGCGCTGTCTTGCGGAATATCGCATTGCCGGTCTCATCGGCTTTCCATGCTTTCACAATGGAAAGATCAGCAAATATGCCCTCTTCCATAATATAGGTTTCGCCGCCAAAGTCTTTCTGTTCCTTGCCTTCAGCAATGACAGTGCCCACGCCGGTTTTGGTATAGAACCCAGGAATACCGCAACCGCCGGCACGCATACGTTCTGCCAAAGTACCTTGTGGGTTAAATTCCAACTGCAACTCACCAGACAAATATTGACGCATGAACTCCGCGTTTTCGCCCACATAGGAGGAGATCATTTTCTTCACCTGACGCGTCTGCAACAATATGCCGATGCCAAAATCATCCACGCC
>JBCDFK010000539.1:0-2079 GCA_039178065.1 Pseudomonadota bacterium
AACCGTACGCTCATCCCCATCTATATTCGGCGAGAAGCTGAGTAGTCTAAGCCAAGGTGAGCCGGTTATAATCTTGGAAAATACCGATGAATTCCTCGACGGATTCTTCTGGTTCAAGATCGAATTCGGTGAAAGTGAGCAAGGTTATATGTGGGGTGCCCTGCTTTGCACCGACGCTGACGAGCCTGAATTGAACGCTACCTTAAGACGCTGCAGCCAAAAGAAAGAAAGCGCTTTATAACATAAAATCATCAGCTTACGATCGATCGCGGAATCGATTTGTTATCGGATAACGACGATCACGACCAAAGTTTTTGCGTGTGATTTTCACGCCCGGCGCGGATTGGCGACGTTTGTATTCTGCGATGTAGAGCAAGTGCTCGATGCGATGCACCAATTCACGATCATGCCCACGCGACACAATCTCATCAACACCCATTTCACCCTCAACGAGGCATTCCAAAATATCGTCCAGCACCGGATACTCTGGCAATGAGTCTTGGTCAGTTTGGTCAGGGCGCAACTCCGCAGAAGGCGCTTTATCGATGATGTTCTGGGGAATAACTTCACCAGAAGGCCCGAGCCCAGTTGGCGGCACAGATGTATTGCGCCAGCGGGCCAAATCATAGACCTGCATCTTGTACAGATCCTTAATCGGGTTGTAACCGCCATTCATATCACCATACAAAGTGGCGTAACCTACCGACATTTCCGACTTATTGCCGGTTGTAACAACCATCGAGCCAAATTTGTTGGATATGGCCATCAAGATCGTGCCGCGCGCACGGCTTTGCAGGTTTTCTTCAGTTACACCCTCTTTTGTACCCTCAAACATATCAGAGAGCGCCGCAGAGAAACCCTCAACGGGTTCATAGATGGGCACAACATCGTAGCGACAACCCAACGCCTTGGCGCCCGCTTCCGCATCAACCAACGAGTCTTTGGCTGTATAAGTGTAAGGCATCATAACGCAGCGCACGCGCTCCTCGCCCAACGCGTCTACGGCCAGCGCAGCACAAACCGCGCTGTCGATGCCGCCTGACATGCCCAACACTACATTTTTAAAGCCATTTTTGTTCACATAGTCGCGCAATCCAAACATACAGGCGCGGTAATCGGCTTCTTCAGCTTCTGGAATGTTGGACATTGGTCCATCAGTGCAGGCCCAAACATCATCCTTGCGCTTCCATGTCGTAACAACTGTTTGCTCCTCAAACTGGCTCATTTGAAATGCGATCGATTTATCAGCGTTAAAGCCAAACGATGCACCGTCGAAAACGAGCTCATCTTGGCCACCGAGTTGCGCGCAGTAAATGAGCGGCAATTCGCTTTCAATAACCTGCCTGATGACCACCTGATGACGGATATCCACCTTGCCGCGATAGTAAGGCGAGCCATTAGGCACCAGCAATAATTCAGCGCCACTTTCAGCTAGCGTTTCGCAAACACCATAATCGCCCCAAATGTCCTCACAAATTGGAATACCAATACGGACACCGCGAAAATTCACTGGACCAGGCATTTCGCCGGAATAAAACACACGTTTCTCATCAAATTCGCCATAGTTCGGCAAATCTACCTTATGCCGTTCAGCAATAATCTCACCATTGTCGACTACCACTATAGAATTGTAGCGTTTGCCATCACGCATTAACGGCAGCCCCATAATGACACCTGGCCCATCATTGACCGTATCAATTGCAAACTCTCGAACGGCTTCTTCACACGCTTTCAAAAAAGCGGGTTTGAGCACTAAATCCTCTGGCGGATAGCCAGAGATAAAAAGCTCTGAATAAAGCACAAGATCTGCGCCATGACGTTTAGCATCGGCATAGGCTTCGCGTGCCAGCGCCAAATTGCCAGCTATGTCGCCAACGGTGGGGTTAAGCTGGGCAACAGCAATGCGCAGCACATCAGGTGGATTTGAAGAAGTATCGTTCATGGCACACGATTAGCGCGCTAATTGCGGAGACGCAATCAGGCAATGAACCAATTTAAAATTGCGAGCATCCAAACGATAAAGGCAATGCCGCACGCCATCAAAACCGCGAGCGACCCGCAATCCTTGGCAATCTTGAT
>JBCDFK010000540.1:0-2067 GCA_039178065.1 Pseudomonadota bacterium
CAAGCCGTCCCAGGAAATGGACTTGGTCATTACCAAAAAACTGCTTAGAAAAATTGCGAAATCCGACAAAGCGGAACTTTAGTCCGTCGCCCGTAAACCTGACCCGGCTCAATGCAAACATCATTGAATAGAAAGTCGGAAATATCGCGAAGATGAGAATAAGGGTGACCGCCGGCGCAATGAAGAATGTGCCTGAATGACGATCAACCCATTCACTCCAACTCTCACGTTGGGAGTGCCCAGCCAAAGTTTCCCCTGGCTGGGTATTATTTAGTTTATCCGAAATCGGTCTGTCCTCAGTTACCTGAACCCAGAGCCAGCGCCTGCGCTTCGATTTGCTCGTCACGACCGAAGTCTTCTGTGATTTCTTCCCAGCCGTTTTCGATGTTTTGCAGGGCTTCTTCTACAGAGATTTCATCAGCAAGATAACGTGCAAGCTCAGTATCAAGCACAACCCCAGTATAGTTCGCAGCACCCGGAATTTTCATATCAGATGCCATGTTGAGGTTGTTGAGTGCCGCATTAATTGCACCGATATAATTCTCAGCCAGCTCCGGCGGCATACCAGCTTCAATGAACAGGTCTGGGCTTGAAAGCTGTGACAAGCGATATGGGTTGTAGCCCGTCGCGCCAATTGTCACATCAACACCAGATTGCTCTGCTTGGTTCATATAAGAGAGAAATGCGTAAGCTGCTTTCTTCTTCGCGTCGCTAGCGTTTTTGTTAATAGCGCCTGCCCAGCCACCAAAGGCTGCAAATGGCGCATAGTTGATGCCATCAACAGAATATGGTGCGTTTTCCGAAGTCACCGCCACAAGTTCGCCTGTTTCGCGATCAAGCACTTCTTTGGAACCAACAGCTGCCACAGCATAGATCAGGCCTTTGACGGCAGTCGCATCATCATCCAATTGCAATGGACCAGGATCACCCCATTCGACCAACAAGCCACAACGGCCATCTTTAAAGATCGCACGGGTATCACCAATATCCATATTGAGCTCTTCAGGCGGACCATATTTGCCGGTTTCCTTATAAAGCTCAAAAGCCTTCTTCCAGCCCGCATTGTTGACGATCGGCTTCATTGTAGAATTGTCAAAATGGAAGCCTTGCGCGGTACCTTGCGTCTGAACGATTGGCGCTGCAAAAGTTTGTACTGCAAAATATGACTGTGCATTACGCTTCTTGAATATGCATGATCCAAAATCACCTTCACCATCGCCATTCATGTCTTGACCATGAATTTTCGATGCGATGTCGAGATAGTCTTCCCAAGTCTTAGGTGGCTCTAGACCAGCGCCTTCCAAAACGTCTTTGCGATAATAAACCATCTGAAAGTCGCCATCGACCATCAATAGCTTTGTTTTTCCGCCAACCTTTTGACCGAACTCGCGGAAATATGGCGCGATATCATCAAGATCAATCTTGTCGTCTGCTGCGACATATGGATCGAGGTCTTCTAGAAGGCCAGCGGCGTCAAGTTCAACACCCCATCCGGCCGCGAAGACGCCGACATCAATTGAGTTGGTTCCCGTTGCCCAATCCTGTTGGATTTTAGGGAAAATTTCAGCGAATGGAACTTCGGTAACAACGATCTTACCGCCGGTAGCTTCCTCGAACTCCACGCCGCGTTCCGCCAAGCGGCCGGCAATCACGTAGCCCGGGCGCGTTAGAATATTGACGGTAACGCCGTCAAATTCGCCTGCGTTTGAATATGCAGCTGTCCCAGTCAGCGCACTGGCGCAGACTGCCAGACCCATTAAACTCTTATGAATTTTCATACTTCAGTTCCTCCTACTGATTACTATGGCATTGAGACTCCAACTCCCTGCCGACGTATACGTTAGAGCGCAAATTCTCAGAACACCACCCAAAATATTAATAAACTCACGTGGCGTTACTATCGAAAACGGTTCGTGAAAGACCAGATTGCTTGTCAGGCTTAAAAATCCGGCACTTCAATTAAAGGCTGGATTATCAACAATTTCAAACTTTCCACCGCGTTCAATAATTAGTTTTCGCATACCTTGTTTCAAAATCTGACCATAGTCGTGTCCTGCAGAAACACTG
>JBCDFK010000541.1:0-2040 GCA_039178065.1 Pseudomonadota bacterium
CCGAACTTTCAGGGTCCAGAATACGACGCCAGGTCGTATCGACCACGACCTGCGGCAGAGCGGTTTCACCTTTCCGGCCATAAAAGGCGTTGTATTGCGCCCAAAGATCCATCCACGCACCTTTGTCGGCGGTAACAGGTCGGGCAACATCGACGGTTCTAGGGGTGGTTTTCGACATCAGAGTCCTTTCATGTCACCTAAGCCGCTCAAAATCAGTGAAACGCCAATCACTCCGAATACGCCAGCAAGCAATGCCTCGGTGACGCGCCAAATCCTTCGTTCAATGCAGCAGATACAACTGCAGCGAGGCTTGGACTGGGCATGGCGAGGGTCACAACGACGCTGGCAAGCGCGAGGATGACAACCTCAAACGGATCAGCAGGGTCAATCATGTCCGTCGTCTGATCTACGATGTCCGCTTGGTTTGCTGAATTGTCGGTGGCCGCTTGTTAGATTTACAGCGTTCAATCCGCCAACGGATAGAATGCGCTCCGATACATGTAGGATGAAGGTCGCTATTCTAGCGGGTAAAACTGTAGCAGGTTGGCGCACGGCATAAAGCGGAAGCTGGTTCTGATGATAACCTGCGAGGACTTGCACAAGATTGCCGCGCGCGATCTCCTCAGCGACTGCCCAAAGTGGTCCAGAATAGATACCAAGCCCGTTTGTAACAGCGTTGACGGCTGAACGCACTGAGTTGATTGCAATGCCATGTAAGCGCGATATTCGCAGCATTGAGCCACCAGGTGCGATGAGTTCCAAATGCTGTTGTCTGGAACCAGCAGAAAAGAACACGTGGTCATGGGCTTGAAGCTCTTTCGGGTGCTCGGGCATTCCCATGCGCTTAAGATATTCTGGAGAGGCTACAATCGCCTGAGGTGCATCGGCCAGTTTTCTCGCAATCAAACTGGAATCAGGCAGAGTCCCTACTCGCACAGCCACATCAATTTGAGATTGGTTTAAATCTAGGAAATCGTTCGCCAGAATGAGGTCAAATTCTACTTTGGGATACATTCGTTTGTATTGAAGCAGCCACTTAGCTACGTGCTCTTGACCAAAATCAATTGGCGCAGTTACCCGAAGCAGACCGCTTGGGACCAGATCTTCCCCACTTATTTCCGTCTCTAGTGCTGCAAGCTGGTCCATGATCGACGAAAGTCGTTCGTAATAAACTTGTCCCTTGGCCGTTGCGGCAGTGGCGTTTCCGTGACGATTGAGGAGCTTCGTGCCAAGCCGTTTTTCTAGTCCAGTGATCCGGCGGGAGATACCGGAAGCGTCCTGGCCCAAAGCACGCGAAGCCGCACGAATTGACCCCAATTCTACAACCTTAAGAAATGCGACCTCGCTCGCCTTGCTCACGGTGTGTTGTCCTTTTGTCTACACTAGTCTGCAAATTCATCAGCTTCTGCGGCAAAAGTAAATCACTCAAAGTCTTACACATGACCGAAGTCGAGAAGTTTGAACGGCGCGGCGTCCGACGTGGAGCCACGGCAAAAAAGGTCAGAAGCCTGAATGCGTTTTGTGCCGAAGCCGCATTTACCCCTTCTAAGCAATTAAGAGTAGGATTTGATGCGCACAGCAAGCCATCCCAAACAGTCGGAACTTATCGCTATTGCCACAGTCCTGATGGCGACAATAGCGTTGTCGATCGACGTTATGCTCCCGGCACTCGGAGCTATCGCTTCAGAATTTGGCGTTAGCGGTGATAATCGGCGGCAGCTGGTGATCATTTGCCTTTTCGTTGGGTTGGCTGGTGGTCAGTTAATCTTCGGCCCGCTATCGGATAGCATCGGCCGCCGCCCAGCAATCGTAATTGGCGCCTTCGTCTTTGCCGTCGGCGGATTGGTTTGTGCAACGGCAACTACGTTCGAACAATTGCTCGCCGGACGCATTCTGCAGGGTTGTGGAGCTGCTGGCCCACGCATTGTCACGGTAGCACTCATTCGCGACCGGTTTCAGGGCGCAGCTATGGCGAGGGTCATGTCCATCATAATGGGCATCTTCATCATGGTACCGGTCATTGCGCCATCAGTCGGCCAA
>JBCDFK010000542.1:0-2037 GCA_039178065.1 Pseudomonadota bacterium
ATCGCTCCGACGTTTTTGTCGAAATGTTCAAACCCGTTCTTGAGGGTGTAAAACGCATCTTGAAATCAGATGACGCGGAGGCGCTTATCTTTCCGTCGACAGGAACGGGCGCTGGGGAAGCAGCCATTACCAACACACTTTCACCTGGCGACAAGGTTCTTATTGGGCGTTGGGGTATGTTTTCGCACCGCTGGATCGACATGTGCGAGCGGCACGGACTCGACGTAAAAATCATTGAGGCAGAATGGGGTAGCGGTGTGCCACTTGACGCTTATGGCGAAGCATTGCGTGAAGACGTCGACCATCAAATCAAAGCCGTTTTGGTTACCCACAATGAAACAGCAACCGGAGTTAGATCATCGATAAGTTCGGTTCGCGACATAATGAATAAGGCAAACCATCCCGCTCTTTTGTTTGTTGATGGCGTCAGCTCCATCGCATCAATGGATTTCCGCATGAAAGAGTGGGAAGTCGATATAGCTATTACAGGCTCACAGAAGGGCTTTATGCTGCCTGCAGGTTTGGCCATTCTAGGCGTTAGCCCGAAAGCCATCGCGGCCATGGAAACCGCCAAATTGCCGCGAACATTCTTCGACTTTCGCGACATGCTGGCCTCAAATGTAAAGGGTGGCTTTCCCTACACACCGCCATTGCAATTGATCCGCGGCCTTGGACGTTCAATCGAAATGCTGGAAGAGGAAGGCCTCCCGCAAGTATTTGCGCGACATCATAGATTGGCGAGCGGCGTACGCTGCGCTGTTCAAGCTTGGGGTCTCAAACTCTGCGCCAAAACACCGGACCTTTACTCAGACACCGTTAGCGCCATTGTCGTACCTGATGGTTTTGATGGTACGAAACTGGTGACACACGCAGCGGACAAATACGGCGTTACATTTGGTGTGGGCCTTGGCGATGTCGCAGGCATAGTCTTCCGTATAGGACATCTTGGCAGCCTGACAGACGTAATGATCCTCGCAGGATTATCAGCAATTGAAATGGCCATGCTGGATCAAGGATATCCAATCCAGAACGGCAATGGCGTTGCTGCTGCACAGGAATATTTCCGCACATCTTGGTCACATGATAACACTGAAAGAAAAGCAGCATGACCGCTCAAGCAAACCTATCCAACACCCAAACGCTCGATCTACCCGTGTTTGAAGATGTTCTTATGGCGCATGAGCGCATAAAGCCGCACATCCATCAAACGCCGGTCTTAACAAGCGAGTTTATGAATGAGCTAACGGGCGCTGAACTGTTTTTCAAATGCGAAAACTTCCAAAAGGCCGGCGCATTTAAAGTGCGCGGTGCATCCAATGCAGTCTTCGGACTATCCGAAGAACAAGCGGCCAAGGGCGTTGCAACGCATTCATCGGGCAATCATGGATTGTCATTAAGCTATGCCGCAGGTCGGCGGGGCATACCGGTATCTGTGGTTGTGCCACGGACGGCACCAGAGGCAAAAAAAGAAGCCATGCGCGGTTATGGTGCAACGGTTGTTGAATGCGAGCCAAGCACATCTTCTCGCGAAACGGTCTTTGCTGATGTTGTCGCGAAGTCCGGAGCTGATTTCGTTCACCCCTACAATGACCCACGCGTGATAGCCGGCCAAGGCACCTGCTCGCTTGAACTAAACAATCAAGTTGAAGGACTAAACGCAGTCATTGCTCCCATCGGTGGCGGCGGTATGATTTCAGGTACATGTCTAACGCTCTCAAACGTCGCACCGGATGTTGAAATTTACGCTGCCGAACCAGAGCAAGCAGACGATGCGTATCGGTCGTTTAAGGCTGGTCATATTATCGCAGATGATGCGCCTGTGACTATCGCTGATGGTCTCAAGGTTCCACTCAAAGAACGCACTTGGCATTTTGTCAGCAATCACGTGACCGATATTCTGCTCGCTTCTGAACAAGAGATAATCGATGCGATGTATCTAACATGGCAACGAATGAAAATTGTCATTGAGCCAAGTTGTGCGGTGCCACTGGCGACAATCATCAAAAACAGAGATCTGTTTAAGGGGAAACGCGTCGG
>JBCDFK010000543.1:0-2031 GCA_039178065.1 Pseudomonadota bacterium
CGGTGAGTGTTGATGTGCCGGGGCCTGAGGAGAATGTTTCAACCGAACTGAGGTCCACGGAGGCAGGTGAGAGGCCCGTGCTTGTGAGAGACAAAGACCCTGCGCAGTTCGATAGAAGGACGCCGCAAAAGAAGTCGAATTCAAAACTGGCGTTCTTGACAAGGCTGGTCAGTGTGAAGCTTGTGCCAACACCTGGATTTGGTGATGTGCCATCCGTCGCGATCAATGCGCCGTCCTGTTCATCGGGTCCGGCTACGGAGATGACGGTCGCTGCTTGCGCAACAGTTGATGCAATTGAAAGCACTGCAGCAACTAAGGCTGCATTTAGAAATTTCATAACAATGTCCCCAATATACAAATATAACCACACTTTTAGATAAGCCTGCCCTAAAGTCAACTTGCGCGCTGATTGCTCCCAAATCATCAACAATCGCGACAGATGCACGGGATTGTGGATTTGGTAAATCTTCGTCGAAAGCTGAGTACGTTTGTGCCCGGAGTCTCGAAACCTTGTTATATCAGGCATTCTGAGACAAGGTGATCAGAGTTTTTTTGATTAATTGAACTGAATTGGATTTGCCATGAGGCTTTATCGTCTGACTTTTCTGGTGCTTTTGTTGCTAGGTATTTTATCGGGCCCCAGCCATGCGCAAGGCCTTTCAGCTGCCGATATCGACCTGAACGACGACGATATCTACCAGGCGTCCGCCAAGGCGTTATCTGTTCTTTTGGTGGTTGCTATTTTGATTGAAAATGCGTTGGCCTTGATTTTCAACTGGCGGATATTTCGCGCCTATTTCAACTTGGACGCTCTAAAGACGATCATCAGTTTTGTGGTTTCCTTGGTCGTTGTGAAGCAGTTTGAGCTTGATGTGTTTGGGTCACTTTTGCTGGTTTACGGTGATGCCGGGTTACGCGAAACATCCGAACTTACCACAGAAGTTCTCTCGGCGATGATCATCGCAGGAGGAAGCGCTGGTGTGAACAATGTCATGCGCGCGCTAGGATATCGACGGCCTGTATCAATAGACGACGATTTGCCGCCTGCGGATCGCGCATGGGTTGCCATCAATGTAAAACGAGGTAGCGGATCTGATTCATTGCAGATTGCAATCACGCCGCAATGTGGTGACGCTTCAAATCAGCCCGCAATCGCTGGTACGGTCTTTGCGAATCGACCGAAACTGATGTCTCTATTGACCACCAACAACAACCGCTTCCCGCGGAATGGTGGATACGAAGTAGAGCCGGGTAAATCATATCGCATCGCTGTCATTGGGACAGATAAACAGGGAAAAAGAAAAGCGGTGAATGTCAGCGAAGACCCGATGCGTTTTGCACCGCGGGCCATCGTCGATCTTGATGTCACATTTTGAGATTTTGCCCCAAATCACCGTGAACCCCATAGAGTGCTACCCTTAAACTGTCGAGGATCTGAGTTGTTATTGAAACGAGTTTGCTTCACACTTTCCCCCATTGCGGCAAGTATCGCCTTGGCGGGTTGCGCCTATGAACAAAGGGCTGGGTCGCTGGAGACGGATGCGCAAGCCTCTCTTATCTCTGATCAGCTGAATTCAGACGCTTATCTGTCCGAAACCACATTGACTGTAGCGCGACATGCAATGCGTTTGAGCGACCGTTACAAAGCTCAAGGCGATCTTGCCGCACGTCAGAGAGATCAGTTTGCCGCCGGGCTTATCGCGATTGTGGGCGCCACGATCTTGGCCAATACAGCATCCATTGGTGCAACAGAAATTGCCACGGCCGGTGTGGTGGGCGTCGGTTTGAATGAAGGTGCGAAATACGTAAACCCAGACAGTGCAGCAGAGGCGTTTTTCAAAGCTTCCAACGAAATGTCGTGTATTGGAAGTCTTTCGATACAGACGCTTGGTTCGGCAGTCGACGCTGTTAACTTAGATGTAAACGCCGTGCTCCTTCAGTTCATTCGGGCAAGCGAACTTCGATTGCGGGCCAATTTACGGCGCAACATCCCAGATCTGGCGGATCTGATTTTCGCTTTCAAAAGCGGAA
>JBCDFK010000544.1:0-2008 GCA_039178065.1 Pseudomonadota bacterium
ATAGTCCAGTTCTTTCAGCGCAAAATCTGCGTCAGATTTTGGATGCGGCAAATAGGAGTGTGCCAATTTATCGAGCGTAATTTGTGCCATATTATGCTCCTGCCTGCTGCGGCGCGGAGATCAATCTCTCATCTGCGTCGAAAACAAAAAACTTCGATTGTTCCATGTAAATTGATGCTGCGTCACCGATGTTGACGCGGTGCACACCGTGCATAAGTGCCACCAAACTGGCGTTATCTACTTTCAAATGGATGAAGCTTTCAGAACCGGTGATTTCGGTTGTTGAAACCATGCCATTGAGTGCCAATGATTTACTTTTGGGCTTACTGAGCGACGCATGGTGAGGCCGAACGCCTACCTTGTATGCGCCATCTGTGAGGCCAGAGATATTTTTTGGTGCATCAACACTGTTGTCGCCTGCGAAGAACTTAGTGCCGCGCTTTTCAACCGAAACGACATTCATGGGCGGATCAGAAAATGTTTGCGCGGTCAATAAATCGCTGGGCTGATTGTAGATATCGATTGTATCTGCAAATTGTGTAACGCGCCCTTCATGAAGCGTGGCGGTTTGACCGCCCAGTAAAAGTGCTTCTTGCGGCTCGGTGGTCGCATAAACAAAAATGGCGCCCGTTTCTGCAAAGATACGCGGCAACTCCACGCGCAATTCTTCACGTAATTTATAGTCCAGATTGGCAAGTGGCTCATCGAGCAGCACAAGCTCAGCGTCCTTAACCAGCGCACGCGCCAATGCCGTGCGTTGTTGCTGACCACCGGACAAATTGAGCGGTGTGCGGGTCAAATAGGGCTTTAGCTTCATCAGTTCAGCGGCTTCATTGACCCGGCGATCGATGGTCGCCTCATCAACCTTCGCGACACGCATTGGAGACGCAATATTCTCGTAAACCGTCATGGCGGGATAATTGATGAATTGCTGATAAACCATCGCGACGTTGCGTTTTTGAACAGGCATGGAAACAACGCTGCCGCCGTTCATCAGAATGTCGCCAGAAGTTGGCCTGTCCAATCCGGCCATTAAGCGCATAAGCGTTGTTTTGCCCGACAGGGTTGGCCCCAAAAGCACATTGAGTGAGCCTTTTTCCATTTTCAAAGAGACATCTTTGATGTGGAAATTATTGCCCACTTTTTTGTCTATGTTTTTGAGCTCAAGCACTTACAATCACCTTCAATTCGCTGCGCTGGCACGTTCAACAGAACTGTTGCGCATCCAGTGGTCCAATTTGGCAATCTGGTCTTCGGTCAACCGAATGCCGAGCTTTGAGCGCCGCCAAACCACGTCTTCAGCGGTTTGTGCCCATTCATTCTGCATCAGATAATCAACTTCCAAGCCGGTTAGGGAGCCGCCAAATTGTGGCCCCATATCCTCTTTTGTCGTCGCATCGCCCAATAGCTGCCAAACCTTGGTGCCGTAGCTACGAACCAGGCGCCACGCTAATGCGGATTCAACAAATGGATATTTGGCCTGCACGTCTGCAACCAAATTGTCGAAATCTTCGACCTTGAAATCGCCACCCGTCAAATGTGAGTCTGCGGTCCAAGTCGATTTGCGCTTGCCAAGCACAGCCTCAATTTTTTCCAGCATTGATTCAGCTAGTCTGCGGTAAGTTGTGATCTTACCACCAAATATGTTGATGACGCGGGCATCATCACCTTCGCCATCTTCGCGCAACACATAGTCTCTGGTGGCCTCTTGGGCGGCGCTTGCTCCATCGTCAAACAGCGGGCGAACACCCGAATATGACCAAACAATATGGTCTGCCAAAATTGGCTCTTTGAAATACTCGCTCGCGGCATCACATAGGTATGTGACTTCCTGCGGCGAAATTTTCACATCCTTCGGATCGCCTTCATAGTCTTTATCAGTGGTTCCGATCAGCGTGTAGTCTTGCTCGTAGGGCAATGCGAAAATGATACGATTGTCGGCATTTTGGAATATGTAAGCGCGATCGTGGTTATGGAGTTTAGGCACAACAATATGTCTGCCCTGCAC
>JBCDFK010000545.1:0-2003 GCA_039178065.1 Pseudomonadota bacterium
ATCTGAAGGCTCTCAAAGAATCAATTTGCCTTTTCTATATTGGTGCAACAAAGCCCCTCGATTAATCGATTTTAACTGGATTTTTTCGGTAGATTTGAGCATGGTGAAATCCCTTCACAAGTGCTTTGGCATTCGGAGATAAACCGCTCTCAGATAGAAACCTGTAGTTTTAGAAAATTATCTGAGAACTTCTCTATTCAAAGACTACAGTCAAGTAGCTCTTCGAGAAAAAACATGGATTTCAAGATTAGAGCGGTTTATGCTCGCCAAATAGCCGCATCATCAATCAATTTGAGGGCCCCTGCAACATCTGCCGCAGAAAATTTCTCAAAATACTTACCGACAATTTGTTTGTTTTACTCAGTGCTCACTAGTTTATTTCTTGAACTTGCATAACCAAATCATTCCAGTTGCGCTGGTTTTCCATGTCATGCTCCATACCTTTCTCGTCAGCAATGGTAAAACGCTTAATGGCAGGGGTCTTGCTGGTTGCTTGATAGAGCCAGTAAGCTTCCGCCTTAAGGGCTTCATCAATTGGCTTGTCAATGGACTCATAAACCGCCTGCTTACAGGCATTGATAGACTCTGCTGGGAATTTAGCAATACGCTTGGCTAGCTCGTCAACATAGGGTCCTATTTCATCCGGTTCGAGTGCTTTGTTGATGGTGCCGTATGCTTCGGCTTCGTCTGCATCAAAGTCACGGGCGCTGAGGATAATTTCCAATGCCCGACCGAGTCCGACCTGACGCGCCATACGGGATGCACCACCGCCGCAGGGCAAGATACCCATGCCGACTTCCATCTGCATAAACTTAAATTTTCCCCGTGCTGCAAAACGCATATCACAAGCGAGTGCAAATTCATGACCGCCACCCCGTGCGAAGCCTTCAAGTTTGGCGATGGTGGCTTGGGGTAACTTACTGATTCGTTCGCAAACAGATTGTAGATCCAGCAATTTAGCTTCTTCGCGGGAGACGGCTTCCATCGACATATCCTTTAATAGGTTTGTGTCATAGTGGCAAACCCAGATTTCTGGATGGGCTGACTGGAAAACAACGACTTTGACTTCGCGATCACGTTCCAGCAATATCGCAAGGCTATTTAGATCGGCCAGCATGGGCAGACCTTGAACATTAACCGGGGGGTAGTCGAAGGTGACCCAAGCGATCGCATTTTCGATCTCGACGTTAAAAGTAGTGAAATTGTCGTAGCTCATGATGTATCTCCTGTTTGTTTATTCGTTTCAATCACTCAACCGATTCACGGAGCCACGCGAAACATACCGCTATACCTTTAGCGGATTGGCGCAAACTCAGTTGTGTTAGTCGTTTTAGTCAGTAGCTCCGGTCATTCGTTTTCAATGACGACCTTGCCCATCGCTTGTCGGCTCTCCAAACGAGCATGTGCCGCTCCAGCTTGCGCAAGCGAATAGCGCTCTTCATCAAGCACTGGCTTTAGTCCGCCTGACTCGACGATCTGAGTTAAGTTGGCAAGAATTTCCGCGTGTTGTTCTCGTTTGAAGTTGTGCAGCATCGGAATGAGCATAAACACAACGTGCAATGACAACCCTTTGAAGTGGGCCAACGTCAAATCCAGCTCACACAGCGAAACAGTTGATGCAACTTGGCCATTGAGGGCGGCTGCTTCAAAGGACTTAAGCATGTTTTCACCACCCACAGAATCGAACACTAGATCAAATCCGCTCCCATCCGTATATTGGTCAACATACTGTTCAACTGATTCTGTCTTGTAGTTAATGCCAGTTGCGCCCAGCTGTTCGATCAGGGCTAACTGTTTGTCTCCACCGCCTGTGGAGTAGACGTCGGCACCGAAGTGTTTTGCTAGCTGCAAAGCGATATGACCAACGCCGCCCGAACCACCATGTACAAGAACTTTCTGACATTGCTTGATGCCCGCACGAGTGAGCCCTTCGTAAGCCGTGATGGCAACTAGCGGCAAGGCAGCGGCTTCACGCATCGACAAGTTGTTCGGCTTATGCGCAA
>JBCDFK010000546.1:0-1994 GCA_039178065.1 Pseudomonadota bacterium
AGTTGATTTGGGCAGCGACACGCGATACCCAAAGCTATGAGTACAACGCAAAAATCTCTGACCTATTCAATCCCTAACCTCCTAACTTATGGTAGGATTTTAGCGGTACCTTTGATTGTATTTTGCTTCTTTAAAAATGGTCAGCTCAATCCGAACGATTTTGCGCGTTGGTCTGCGCTAGTGATTTTCATCGCTGCAAGCTTAACTGACTTTCTTGACGGATACCTTGCTCGCAAGTGGCAGCAAGTGTCGAATATCGGCAGAATGCTTGATCCCATTGCGGACAAATTGTTGGTTTCGGTTATTTTGCTTTTGCTTGCCGCAGAGGGGTCTATTGCTGGCTGGGCACTTTGGGCAGGCGTCATTATTCTATGCAGAGAGATACTAGTGTCAGGGCTCCGCGAGTACTTGGCAGCTCTGCAAGTAAGTGTGCCAGTGACTATGCTAGCCAAATGGAAGACAACCATTCAGATGGTTGCGATCGGTCTACTACTTGTTGGGCCTGCAGGCGACAAAATACTGCCCTATACGTCTGAAGCCGGCATCATAATGTTATGGATAGCGGCAATTATTACACTTATCACTGGCTGGGACTACTTCCGAGCCGGCCTGCAACATATCCTGACTGATGAGGATTGATCATGGTCAAGATTGTATATTTTGCATGGGTTCGCGAACGCATTGGGCTTGGCGAAGAAGAGGTTGATCTACCGCCTGATGTAAAAACTGGCGATGATCTAATGGCGTGGCTTAAAACACGTGGCGAGAACTATGAGATGGCGCTGGAGTACAGTCACGCCATTCGCATAGCCGTCAATCAAGAACATATTCATCATAGCGACACATTGGGCGAAGTGAATGAAATTGGCCTGTTTCCGCCCATGACAGGTGGATGAACCTCATGGCCATTCAGCCCAAAATCAGCGTGCAGTCCGCCGATTTTAATATTGGCGCAGAAACTGAACTGCTCACTGCACAGTCCAAGAATATTGGTGCAATTGTCAGCTTCACCGGTCTTTGCCGTGATGAGAGTGGACGCCTGAGCGCACTTGAGTTGGAGCATTATCCGGGCATGGCGGAATCGAAGCTGGCCGAGATAGCCCAGGAGGCTACAGCACGATGGATATTAAGCGGTCTCACCATCATTCACCGGTTCGGCAAAATAGAACCCGGCGCAAACATTGTGATGGTGATCGCAGCATCAACTCATCGCCGTGCAGCATTTGAAGCTGCCGATTTTCTGATGGATTTTCTCAAGACCGACGCACCCTTTTGGAAGAAAGAGCATTTAGTAGACGGTCATTCGGGCGATTGGGTGGAGGCCAAAGACAGCGATGAGGCTGACAAAACGCGATGGCAAACTGACTAAAGCGCAGCGC
The DNA here is from genome assembly GCA_039178065.1 of Pseudomonadota bacterium. Lineage (GTDB taxonomy): Bacteria > Pseudomonadota > Alphaproteobacteria > Rhizobiales > Rhizobiaceae > Ahrensia. Next base: position 1,380 of record JBCDFK010000546.1, read on the forward strand.
CTGCAACGGCAGTGAAATGACATGCCGATGCCACAAGTACAAAGGCGTGCCAGATAGCATTTTGAAATTTCAATCCATCCCATTGGTGAAATATCACGCCGATTGTGTACAGCATGCCGCCTAGCACAACGAACCATACACCCCAGAAATCTAATGCTTGTACCAATTGCCATAACAACAGTGCAGACGACCAGCTTAGCCCAAGATAGATCGTGACCGTGTGGCTATCGAGCCTATCGCCAGTCATTAATTTTGAAATTGCACCTACAGAGGCGGCAATCCAAACGGCTGCTAGGAGCGAGTATCCAAACAACGTGTCGACCAAAAACACAAGCGGCGTATATGTTCCGGCAATTTTGAAAAAGATCGCTGCCTGATCAACCCGGCGCAGAAATGGTCGTCGATGCGGCCATGGTGCCAAGTGATAAAGCGCCGAGAAACAAAACAGCGCAACAGAACAAACAGCGTAGACAATGAGAGCGGGAACCAAGCTCGACTTGATCGTTCCGGGGAATGAAAAAAGGTAGTAAAAGGCGAGGATTGAGCCACAAATGCCTATGACATGAATGATGCCATCAGCAATTCGCTCACCACGCGTGTAATTGGGCCAGTCAT
>JBCDFK010000547.1:0-1981 GCA_039178065.1 Pseudomonadota bacterium
CGTAATCAAGCCCCAATCTTTCAGCCGCATTTTCTGCAACCTTAAGAGCCTTAATCGCCATTTCATGTAGACTAGGTTTGGGCTCGGGAGGAGGCATCTTGGTTGTTTGCGTTTGTGGTGGGGCGGAGTCAACTTTGAGCAAAATCAGCCCTGTTGGATTGATGTCTTCGATTTTATCCAAGCTTTCAAAACGAGCGCTGCGCAGTTCATCCACTGAGACGGGTGTTAAGAATTTTACGCCGGAACTAACCATCTCACCATTTCTCTGTCTTAACGACCTCGGCCAGATCGGCCTTGGGAATAAAGTCGAGCTTCCCCCCGACTGTGGCGTCTAGCAACTGCCCGCCCTTCCATTCGATGAATTTCAGACAATTGTAAAAGCCTCGCTTCATTTCATCGACGTTGGGATCATGCCAGTGTTTGCCCTTGCCAAAGTATCGACTGTCAAAATGGTTCTCATCATCGTCTTCGACGGATTGAAGGTGAATTTGATTGCCCGTCCCAAACCGATCACCGCCCGATTGCATGACGGTCTTCGGCACTGAATAGCTTGCGTTGCAGCCAATAAGGTAAAATCGGCGATATCCCAGGTGCCAAGCAAGCTGCAGCATGCCGGTCACAACGGTGCCAAGGCCTTTGATTGCGTTGGAGGCGTCCGTTTGAAAGCGGTCCTCAAGGAGAGTGCCGGCCGCGCTGGATTCATACCAGTAGGTGTTTTCGCTCTCTTCAAGCAAGCCACTGAATCTCATTGGGAAAAGCTTCATGATCTCGGAAGGCAGGTTGTTGTACTCGTCATAATTGTCCGGTGTTACCAGCCAATCCAACGCGGTAAAATACGAGGGCCGCCAAGAGGTTTTGTCGAACAGCAGAGATATGCGGTTTGCGGCGAACGATGTGGTGCCAACCAAGCTATCAAAATCGACTGATTTGAGGCTCGGGCCGTTGCCGACAATAATGATAGGCTTGCCTAGAGCGACGTCTTTGAGGCTGGCCAAGCGACTTATCTCTTCTTTCGGCGGCATGACTGCGCCATGCTTACCCCAAAGCGGTCGCCGTTTTTCAATGTACTCGATTTCGTCTTCGTCCGCCTCTTTTGTGAAGAGTGCCTTTTCGCCTGGGCTAAGATCTTCCCATGCAATCTGACGTATCTTCGACGTCTCGGTTATCCGATCTCTCTTTTTGTCCCACACTCGGATTCGTGCTGGCCGATAGCTCTTTGTCTCCCAGATCTCTGTTGTGTCTATCGCCTCTTCAATCTGCTTGAGCACGGCCTGTTCTGACAATTTATCTTCGATCGTCTTTTGCCCGCGTTTCGCTCTGGCCTTTGCATCATCAGGGTCTTGAGCTATAGATTTCATCGCCGAGGCGAGTTCATCAATATCGAATGTGGCCCATTGTGCGGCAGCGTAGAACCGGTTTTCCGTCACCAGATGGCTGTCAGCGTTCACCAACTCATCGCCGGGCTTAATGAGATGGGAATTCTGCGCAGTCATGTATTCAAGATTGGCGCTCCAACCTATCCCGATCGCAGGAATGCCTAAGGCCATCGCTTCGGCGGTGATCAGGTCGAAACCCTTCGCGCGTTCGGCTGAAACAACACAGTCAGCGAGGCCGTAAAGCCCATGCATGTCTTCATCAGACAGGTTGGACATCAAAAAAACGATTTGCGGTAAGTCAGGGCTAGTGAGATCGACTTCGGGAAACAGGACGTCGCACAATGCCTTTTGCAAATGCGCGTTCTTCGTATTCCCGGGCAATTTGATGACCAATGAGACATCGTGCTGAGCCGTGAAAGCGCGGGTGTAGGCTTTGATCGTAGAAGCGATGTCTTTGCGATTAAAGTTCGAAACGATCGACAAAAAGACGAGTGAATTCAATCCTTTAATTTGTAAGTTTGATCGCGCCTCTTCGACCTTTGCGGTGTTGACCGGATGATAGACCAAATCGAGTGGGAAGGGCGTATGCTTCTTGAAGATTTGGC
>JBCDFK010000548.1:0-1962 GCA_039178065.1 Pseudomonadota bacterium
AATTGTTTGACCGTCAGGTCCATTGAAAACCAAGCCTGATAAATCATCGGCCGTGTCGCGCACGGCCATAGCTGCCAGATCGCCGACCAATAGTGGTTCTAACTTGGCCTTTAGCTCTGCAGAGATTCCTGATGAGGCATTGCCAGATGTGTCACTACAGCCGTATATGCCAAGCGTGCTGATTGCGATGGCGGAAAAGCCAAGCAAAAGCTTACGTCTTCGTGTAATGTTTCTGTTGAACGGGTCTGCCAATTTAATGTCCAATTCTTCCAAATCAAAAGCCGCCAATGCCAATTCCATGTGGGGCGGCCGTTTTGCTTCTGGTCCTGCTGCAATTATGGAAGAGATTAATGCTTCCATTGGCTACGATAAAAAGCTCTACGCGCAAGACATTGCGGGTTCTATCGCACATGCGCAAATGCTTGCCGAGTGTGACATAATAACTGCTGAAGATCGCGACAAGATTATTCACGGATTGAACACGATCTTGTCAGAAATCGCCGAAGACAAGTTCGAGTTTTCGCGCGCGCTTGAAGACATTCATATGAATATTGAAGCACGGTTACGCGATTTGGTTGGCGATGCGGCGGGTCGGCTGCACACTGCGCGGTCGCGTAATGACCAAGTGGCGCTCGATTTTAGAATGTGGGTAAAGGCTGAACTGGAGAAAACGGCTACGCTTCTTGAAAGCCTAATCGGCGCATTCCTGGTGCGAGCACAAGAACATGCAACAACTGTGATGCCTGGCTTTACACATTTGCAGACGGCGCAACCGGTGACTTTTGGCCATCATTGCATGGCCTATGTGGAGATGTTTGGCCGCGACCTATCAAGGGTTGATGACGCGATTGAACGTCTCAATGAAAATCCGCTTGGAGCTGCGGCACTGGCTGGAACCGGTTTTCCGATTGATCGGCATATGACATCGCAGGCGCTTGGTTTTAGAGAGCCCACGCGGAACTCTATTGATACGGTTTCTGACCGTGACTTTGCATTGGAGTTTCTTTCAGTTTCATCGATTTGCGCTACCCACTTGTCTCGACTTGCCGAAGAAATCGTCATTTGGTCGACGCCGCAATTTGGATTTGTAACGTTGTCAGATTCATTTTCGACTGGTTCGTCGATCATGCCGCAAAAGAAAAACCCTGATGCGGCTGAACTAGTGCGCGCCAAGGTGGGCCGGATTAACGGCTCGCTTATTGGTTTGCTAACAGTGATGAAGGGCCTGCCTCTGGCTTATTCAAAAGACATGCAGGAAGACAAAGAACAGGTTTTCGATGCTGCAGAGTCTTTAGAGCTGGCGTTGGCGGCGATGACCGGTATGATTTCTGATATGAAAGTCAATGAAGCATCGATGCGTAAGGCGGCCGGAAGCGGTTATTCGATTGCGACTGATTTGGCTGATTGGTGCGTACGAGAAATCAATATGCCATTCAGGGATGCGCATCATGTGACGGGGCGCGCGGTTGCACTCGCTGTTGAGAAAAAAGTGACGTTGGAGAAACTAACGCTCGCCGAATTACAAGCTATTAATCCAGCCATAACCGAAGACGTGTTTTCTGTGCTAACGGTCAAAAAATCTGTTGCAAGTCGAACCAGTTTTGGAGGCACTGCGCCTAGCGAGGTGAAAAAGCAGATTCGTTATTGGCAAAAGCGTTTATCGAAGCGCGGTTAAGAATCGACATTTTGCGGGGTGCAAAATCCGCTTGTCCGCATTATGAAGGTTATTATATCAATTTGGCTTTTGTTTATGACGCAGTTTACGAGAACATTTTTATTGATGCTGGCACTCAGTGCGCTTGCTGCTTGCGGTCGTGCGGGACCGTTGGAGCCGCCACCATCTTCGGTTGCTGCGCCTGCCGATGATGCCGGAGACTCAGCATCGGAGGACGCGCCTAAGCAGGATCGCCCATTTATTCTCGATGGCATTTTGAACTAGGCGCAATCTCGTGAATCATTTCG
>JBCDFK010000549.1:0-1951 GCA_039178065.1 Pseudomonadota bacterium
ATCAGACACAACATTCCATACGCTCATGCGCGGTTTTGGTGCCGGTTCAATGCCGAAGACGGACAGCACTTCCTTGTCCAACCCTTCATTGTGGTAGGACATCGGCACATCGTAGATGCTTTTGACATCCAAAGCTTGGATCACGGCTGATTCGCGGACGTTACAAAAAAGTGAAAGTTTGCGACGTTCTGCCTCAGGAATTTCGCGATCCGCGCGAACAAGCAAGATATTGGGTGCGATACCGATGGACCGTAGTTCTTTCACCGAATGTTGTGTGGGCTTGGTTTTAAGTTCGCCAGCAGCTGGGATCCAAGGCATTAGGGTCAGGTGCACATAGCAGGTGTTGCCTCTTGGCAAATCATTGCCCAATTGGCGAATTGCTTCCATGAATGGCATAGCTTCGATATCGCCAGCGGTGCCGCCAACTTCGCAGAGCACAAAGTCATAATCATCATTGCCTTCAAGTACGAAGTCTTTGATTTCATTGGTGACATGCGGGATCACTTGAACTGTAGCGCCCAGATAATCGCCACGCCTCTCCTTTGAGATTATGTTCTGATAGATGCGACCAGTTGTGATGTTATCGTTCTGGACGGCAGATCGCCCCGTAAAACGTTCGTAGTGTCCTAAATCAAGATCAGTCTCTGCCCCGTCATCGGTGACAAACACTTCACCGTGTTGATAGGGCGACATAGTGCCCGGATCAACATTCAGATACGGATCTAGCTTTTTAAGCCGAACGGAGTAACCACGTGCTTGCAAAAGCGCGCCGAGAGCTGCGGATGCGATGCCTTTTCCAAGGGAAGAAACCACGCCACCAGTAATAAAAACATATCGTGCCATGGGAGTTCACGCATAGATTGCTTCTTTTGATTTGGCAAAGAAAAAATGCAGCAAACAACAAAAATGCCGGTGGAAAACCGGCATTTTGAAATTCTCTATTCTGTTGGAACCGCTGGTGTGTCCGGATCAGCAGCTTCGGGGCCACCGAGTAGATCAAGGACACCGCCCTGCGTAGGCACGCCATCTTGCGTTTGCGCAGCAGGGTCTGTGCCAATGCGATCAAGGATAGTTGCCGGATCGTCGCCATAACGCGCCACAAGACCTAGCGCAACAGACGTTGCAAAGAAACACGCTGCTAGAATCGCGGTTGTTCGGGTGAGCGTATCTGCTGCACCGCGTGCGCTCATCATGCCTCCGCCGCCACCGCCGCCGATACCAAGGCCACCGCCTTCAGAACGCTGAAGCAAGACCACCACAACAAGTGCGATGACAACGAGCAAATGAATGACGATAAGGACGTTTTCCATGGATAAACCTGTTTAAGCTAGCGGCGCGTGCATACATTGAATGTGTGGCGATGCCAAGACCGCGATGCAAAAACAATCAATATTGAGCCAATGCCTATTGTACTGCTGCACAAATGGCGAGGAAATCCTCAGATTTCAAGCTCGCACCACCAATCAATCCACCATCAACATTGCTGATTGCGAGAATTTCTTTCGCATTGGTTGGTTTCAATGAGCCGCCATAAAGAATTTTCATTTTGCTGCCTGCATCGCCGAGAAGAGCGATGAGCTCGCCACGAATGTGAGCGTGAATAGACGCAATATCATCAACTGACGGAACTAAGCCAGTTCCAATGGCCCAAACCGGCTCATACGCAATCACCGTGTTTTCACTTGTTGAATCCGCCGGAACCGAGCCCTTAATTTGCGCGCTGGCAATATCATTGGCCTGCCCCTGCTCTCTTTCCGTCTTTGTTTCGCCGATGCATATGATTGCCACTAATCCAGCTTGTTGAACCGCTTTTGCTTTGCCTGCCACCATCGCATCGGTTTCAGCATGGTCCGTACGGCGTTCAGAATGCCCGACAATTATATGTGTGGCACCCGCATCTTTGGCCATCTCAGCAGAGATATCGCCCGTGTGAGCGCCGGAGCTATTTGCA
>JBCDFK010000550.1:0-1945 GCA_039178065.1 Pseudomonadota bacterium
GCGGCCATGTCATCCAACGGGCTTGCGGGCATGCCACACGCGCGCGCAAACTCGTCGGATGAATAAAAGGCATGCCGCGCAGGGTAGAGCGAATGATAAAGTGCCCGTTCCCCTTCGGTCACTGTGCGCGGCACGGCATGTTCAATTGTTTCACCCGGCGTGTAATCTTCAAAGAAACGGCCCGGATTTGTCTTGGCCAGTGGTGTCTGGGTCAAGTCAGTGTTCTCCCAATTTGAGGGCTGGTGTGTACTCGCCCTCGACCTCTTTGGTAACCGCCTGACCGCAGCGCATTACGCCATTGGCTGCGTCGAAGGCGTAGGTGGGACTACCATGGAGGGCCCAGCCATTGCTCAAAGCGGCTGAGACCTTGTGGCAAAATTCAGACGAGTCATCGGCTGTTAGAAATCGATAGAGTTGCATCACTCTGCTGCCATCTGCGCGATTGCTTCGGCTTTGGCGAGGATGCGCTGCGCTGCAACCACGTGCAGATTTTCCACGATTTGCCCATCAACGACCGCGACGCCAAGTCCTTGTGCCTTGCTTTCTTCAAATGCATCGATCTGACGCTGAGCAAGATCAGTCTCAGATTGGGTTGGGGCAAAAGCGATGTTGGTCACGTCGATCTGCGCAGGGTGGATCAGTGTTTTGCCATCAAACCCCAGATCACGGCCATGCTCGCACTCCAACTTCAGGCCATCTCCGTCCCGAAACCGGTTATACACGCCGTCAATGGCGACCACGCCACGGGATGCGCGAGCCGCCATCACAATCATCTGCAGCGACTGCAGCAAGGGCATCCGATCAGGTCGATAGCGACAACCCAGTTCCTTTGTCAGATCGTTGGTGCCGGTGACGAGACCCGTGACCTGTCTATGCGCTGCGATTTCACGAGCATTGAACACGCTTGCAGGCGTTTCCATCATGGTCCAGATCGGCATGTCGGGGCCCAACATGTCCGCCAGACTATCAACATCGGAGTAATTGTTGACCTTTGGTAGCAAAATGATATCAGCCCCGGCGCCACCCAAAACGCGCACATCCTCGAAACCCCACTCTGTCGTAAGGGCGTTGATCCGCACAACCTTGACCCTGTTGCCATACCCCCCATCCGAAAGCGCCAGCGCCAGCGTTTTGCGCGCTTCTGCTTTGGCATCAGGCGCAACCGCGTCTTCGAGATCAAAGATGATGGCATCAGTGGCCAGCGTACGAGCTTTGTCCAAAGCGCGCTCTTTTGAACCCGGGATGTAAAGCACAGATCGATACGGATGGGTTTGCAGATCCATAATGTCGCCCTCGTCAACATTCTTGAAATTTTCTTGCGGTGGATTGCCATTTTTTTCCGCAAAAGTTCAAGGGGTTTCCTGCCGCGCCGCAGAATTACCACACGATGGTCATAACGAACTCTACGTTAACCTTCCTTTGTTACCCATGGGAACAGGATTTTGACAGGACAAGAGTGGGACCAAACCTCGAAAGGGTACAAAGATGAAGACAAAATGTTTGATCATCGGTGCTACTATGGCGCTCAGCATGTCTGCCCCTGCTTTCGCTTCCAGTTGTGCTCCGCGGGACATGGTCGTTGAACGACTGGCCTCGAAATATGGTGAATCTCGGCAATCAATGGGCCTTGGTGCAAACAACGCCGTAGTGGAAGTTTTTGCATCCGAGGAAACAGGCACCTGGACCATCACCGTTACATCCACAGAAGGCGTCACGTGCCTTGTCGCCAGCGGTCAAGCATATGAGACACTGGCAGAGGTACTTCCAGCTGATGGAAACGACGCCTGACACCACTTTTGTGGGCGACGCAGGTTTCAATGGCCTGTGGAATCAAAGCAGTTTCTGGATTGCGTCGCCATATAAATTTCTCATAGATGCTTAATTTCGTATGCAAATGTATACGAGCTCCTTTCTTAAAACACTCAATCTCACCGAGATGAGATAA
>JBCDFK010000551.1:0-1936 GCA_039178065.1 Pseudomonadota bacterium
AATGGACATTATATCCGGGCCGCATCGGATGATTACCTATTCGATCAAGTTTCAAGCCTTTTGCCGCACCTTGAAGGCGGCCCTGAATTGGCAAAACCATTGCTTGAAGACAATAAAGATCGTTTGATGGCCGCATTACCAGCACTGAAGGAACGCGCAAAAACGCTGGTTCAGCTTGTGGATAGTACATACTTTATCCACGCTAGCAGACCATTGGAATTTGATGAGAAAGCTTCGGGTGCGCTAAATGATGAGGCGCGGGCAATGTTAATTGACGCTCACACAACTTTGAGTGGCTTGAATGAGTGGAATCATGATTCAATTAGCGATGCCCTGAAGGGACTTGCAGACGCTAAAGCGTTGAAATTAGGCAAAATTGCCCAACCAATTCGTGCGGCATTGACTGGCCGCGGAACTTCGCCGGGTGCTTTTGATGTTTTGACTATTCTTGGTCGAGACGAAGCTTTGCACCGCATCGCGGATCAAATGACTAAGTTAGATAACTGAGTTTTTGCACTGCACCAAATTAGGCTTTTGGTGAACTTGGCAGCCCAGGCCAAATAGGGTAGCAACAGCGCAACATATGCGTTTGTGCAATTGTTGCCCCGCACAATGCGCATTGAGATTACATATATAGGAGTAGCATAATGGCAGAGAACACTTCGAAACTGAGCGTAGGTTCGGAAGAATTCGATTTCGCTGTAAAAAGCGGGTCGGTGGGCCCTGATGTAATCGACATTGGCAAACTCTATGGTCAGACTGGCATGTTTACGCTCGATCCGGGCTTCACATCCACAGCCTCATGCGAATCCAAAATTACCTATATTGATGGTGACGAAGGCGTATTGCTGCATCGTGGTTATCCAATTGATCAGCTTGCTGACAATGGTGACTTTTTGGAAGTGTGCTATTTGCTTTTATATGGCGAATTGCCAACCAAAGCGCAGAAAGTAGACTTTGATTATCGCGTGACACACCACACCATGGTGCACGAGCAAATGACCCGCTTTTTCACTGGTTTTCGTCGTGATGCGCACCCCATGGCCATCATGTGCGGTGTTGTTGGTGCACTGTCTGCGTTCTATCACGATTCAACAGATATTTCGGATGAGCATCAGCGCATGGTTGCATCGCTTCGCTTGATCGCGAAAATGCCGACGATCGCAGCAATGGCCTATAAATATCATGTTGGGCAGCCATTTGTTTATCCGAAAAACGATCTGGATTATTCGGCCAACTTCCTGCGCATGTGTTTTGCTGTACCGTGTGAAGAATACCAAGTTAATCCAGTTCTGGCCCGCGCTATGGATAAGATTTTCATTCTACATGCGGATCATGAGCAAAATGCTTCGACATCGACCGTACGCTTGGCTGGTTCATCTGGCGCAAACCCATTTGCTTGCATTGCGGCGGGTATTGCATGTCTTTGGGGTCCTGCTCATGGGGGTGCGAATGAGGCGGCTCTAACAATGCTGTCGGAAATCGGACACGTCGATAGAATTCCTGAATTCATCCAGCGGGCGAAGGATAAGGATGATCCCTTCCGTCTCATGGGCTTTGGTCACCGCGTTTATAAAAACTATGATCCGCGCGCCAAGATTATGCAAAAAACAACGCATGAAGTGTTGGCAGAATTGGGCATCAAAGATGATCCATTGCTCGATGTTGCCATGGAACTTGAGCAGATTGCATTGACCGACCCATATTTCATCGAGAAGAAGCTTTATCCCAATATTGATTTTTATTCGGGTATCACTTTGAAGGCGCTCGGTTTCCCAACCACCATGTTTACGGTGTTGTTCGCGCTTGCACGCACGGTCGGTTGGATTGCTCAGTGGAAAGAAATGATCGAAGATCCAAGCCAGCGTATTGGTCGCCCGCGTCAGCTTTACACCGGCGCTACAAGTCGCGATTATATCGAATCTAGCGCTTGGCA
>JBCDFK010000552.1:0-1935 GCA_039178065.1 Pseudomonadota bacterium
CTTATTTGAATCGAGCGCCATCGCCGTTGTAAATGCTTTGAAGGTCGAACCCATTTCATATGTTCCAGCGGACATGCGATTTAAGCGATCCTTGTCAGCGGCATTAAATGGATTGTTTGGATCATAATCGGGCACCGAAGACATTGCGACTACTTCGCCGGTTTTGGCATTTAGGACCACTGCCCCAGCTGCTATCGCATTATAGCGTTCCATCGCCTGCACCAATTCATCGCGCACGATGTGTTGGACGCCACTATCAATCGACAGTTTTACCGGCAATAATTCTTCAGCAACATCCAATCCAAGGTCTTGAAGTGCACCCACGCCCTGATCATCGACATACTTTTCGATGCCCGAAATGCCTGCATTATCGATATTTACAAGGCCAACAATGTGCGCAGCAGTTGCCCCACCGGGATAAAAGCGGCGGGTTTCATTGCGAAAATCAAGACCGGGAATGCCAAGTGACATTACATCAGCTTGCTGCTTTGGTGTTATCTCTCTGCGAAGCCAAACAAATCCAGCGCCCGATGAAAGTTTCCGGTGCCATTCCTTGTAGTCCACATTCGGAAGAACGCTTGATAGCGCCTCAACAGCTTCATCAGCATCGATGATCCGGCGTGGCTCTCCAAATAGAGAAGCAACGCGAATATCTGACGCCAAAATGGCGCCGTTTCGGTCGACGAGATCCGGCCGTGCCGCCATTATTCGATCTACGCTTCCATAGCTTTGCCCGTGTTCGATTTCTGTGACGCCATATTGAACCAAACGCGCGCCAATGATGGCATAAACCGCAACAAAACATCCGATAGCAATGATAACACGCCCACGCCCCGAGGCTTGAGTATCGCGCAAAACTCCAGATTTTGATTTCATTCTTTTGGGGAAAGGAAACACCATCAGTTACCACCTCCATCAATAGAGCCGGTCGTCATTTCGTCTTGAATCTCTCCTGCAATGATGTCGCCAAGGGGATCACCAGGAACAAAAACCGGCGCATCAGGCAGTTCATCAGCCGAGATGATTTGATTGGAATCGGTAACCTGGAGATCCAGCTCTTCCTGATAGCGTTCGACCAACGCCTGCAGCCGCGATGGATGACTAAGATGTGCCCAGTCAGCCTTCAAGAGTTCAATCGTTTCTCGTTCCAATGCAATCTGTCGTTTGAGTTCGCGAATTTCATCTAGCTTGGCTTCAGCGTCATGTTTGACCTGATAAGTCCACGTCGCCGTTGCAACGACCAACCCGACAATAACCAGATTAAACCAGCGCACCATGCTCAATGTCTCCGCTTTGAGTTTTGACCCACCAGCGCACCGTCTTGGCGCGGCCAAGGCAGATTCGGTAGTTTGAAAATTGTTAAATCGGCGTCACGCGCGGCAGCATTGGAACGCACTCCATGGCGCAATTTTGCTGAACGGCTCCGTGAATTGCGTGCAATTTCTTCGTCGCTAGCAGCAATAATTGCCTTACCGTCAATGGAATAGAGCGGAGCAACAGGTGCAGATGCCGGTAAAAAACGCGAACCGCCACCGCTGGTTGTTCGGTTTTGGAAATATCGTTTTACAATGCGATCTTCCAACGAATGGAAAGTAACCACAACCAACCTGCCACCTGGCTTCAAAATTGTCTCGGCGGCAAACAATGCGCGCGCCAATTCATTGAGCTCATCATTGACGAAAATGCGCAGCCCCTGAAAGCTTCGGGTCGCAGGATGAATTTTATCGTTTGCTTTGCGTGGACTTGCTTTTTCAATCACTTTAGACAGCTGAAGCGTTGTCTCGAACTTGGCATCCTGACGTGCATCAACAATTGATTTTGCAATGCGACTGGCCTGTCGCTCCTCGCCCAGGATTCCAATGATTCGTATCAAGTCATTGACAGCAAACGTATTTACGACATCTGCCGCGCTTAAACCCGACTGAGCCATTCGCA
>JBCDFK010000553.1:0-1932 GCA_039178065.1 Pseudomonadota bacterium
AAGCGCTTTTACCTTTTGCTTCACGTCTTTTTGAACGACGTCATTGCCTTCTGGTCCATTTGCCACAAGACCATCAAGCACTTCAAGAATAAGCTTGCCAATTTCTTGCCATTCCGATGCGCCAAACCCACGTGTTGTCCCAGCGGGTGTACCTAAACGTAAGCCGGATGTGACAAAAGGCCCTTCCGGATCATTCGGCACTGCATTTTTATTGGTCGTCAAACCAGCATGCTCCAACGCTAGGTCAGCAACCTTTCCTGTTAAATTCTTTGGACGTAAGTCAACAAAGATTACATGAGAGTCTGTGCCGCCCGACACCAAATCAAGACCGCCTTCGCGCAATGTTTCCGCCAGCGTTTTCGCGTTCTGCACGACCGCATGCGAATAATCTTTAAATTCAGGCTGCAACGCTTCACCAAAAGCAACGGCTTTCGCGGCGATGATATGTTGCAAAGGCCCACCTTGAAGACCTGGGAAGACAGCGCGATCAATTTTCTTCGCCATTTCTTCATCATTGGTCATGATCACACCACCACGCGGACCGCGCAGCGATTTATGTGTTGTCGACGTAATCACATCGGCAATACCGGCAGGTGATGGATAAGCCCCTGCCGCGATCAAACCGGAGTAGTGAGAGATATCAGCCATCAAAACTGCACCCACCTCGTCTGCAATCTCACGGAATTTTTGCCAGTCAATTTCACGCGGGTAACAGGTAAAGCCGGACACAATGACTTTTGGCTTGTGCTCTTTCGCCAGCGCCAAGACTTCATCATAATCAATGAGACCGGTTTCCGCATTCACGCCAAATTGAACCGCGTTAAACCATTTACCAGAGAAATTCGGCTTCGCGCCATGTGTTAAGTGTCCACCAGCATCCAGCGACATTCCTAGAAACGTATCACCCGGCTCCATTGTTGCAAAAAACACAGCCAAGTTGGCATTCGCACCACAATGCGGCTGCACATTGGCATATTTCATACCGAATAGTTTGCAAACACGATCAATCGCAAGCTGTTCTGTTTTATCAACATTCACACAGCCTTGGTAATAGCGCTTGCCCGGATATCCTTCGGCATATTTGTTGGTCATCACCCCGCCTTGCGCTTCCATGACGGCCGCGGAAGCGATATTTTCCGAAGCGATCAATTCGATTTGATATTGCTGACGCTCCAACTCATCTTTCATCACCTGATCCACTTCGGGATCTGTTTGGGCGAGTGCACCAGTAAAAAATCCTTCTGGGGTCATGCTCATTATGGTCTCTTCTTTCTTTGCTGCGTTTGTCATTAGTCAGTCTCCTCTATTTTATCAATGCGTGGTTGATGGCGGCCGCCTTCAAATTCTGTCTCTAAAAAAGTTTTCACGATATCGAAAGCGACTTCGGTGCCAACTACCCGTGCACCCAAGCACAAAACATTTGCATCATTATGCGCTCGCGTTAGGCGCGCCATGGTCGTATCGGTACATAAACCAGCGCGGATGCCTTCGTGCCGATTGAGCGCCATCGAAATACCAATGCCCGTCCCACAAATCGCGATACCGAATTCGGCGACCTCGTCATCCATCGCCTCGGCCAGCGCATGACCAAAATCGGGGTAATCGACCGATTTTTTGGCGCTATCCGTGCCCAAATCGACCCATTTCAGGTCAAAATTATCCTTAATCGCCTCTTTGAGGTCATATCCACCGTGATCACTGGCTATCGCCACTTTGAATTTCATGGGATTTATATAGGATTTCTGCGGGTTTCACGCAAGTGAATTCAGGCAATCAGCCCTTTTTTCTTGAGGACATATTCAAGCCGCTTGAGCGCATTGCGCTTTAAGGTCTCTTCCCCGGCACTAGCGGGCCCTTGGATAGAGATCTCCGTCAGGGTCGCGCTATCCATGGCGGAGACCTTCACCACCTGCCCGACCGGATAAAATTCGA
>JBCDFK010000554.1:0-1918 GCA_039178065.1 Pseudomonadota bacterium
GCGTTCAAAGCCGCGCTCGACGGGTGAATAAAATGCCTGCCGACCAATCTCCTCTGGAAAGTAGTTTTGCCCAGAAAACGCTTCGGGTTGGTCGTGATCATATTGATAGCCTTCACCGTAACCTTCTTTTCCCATTAACTTGGTTGGGGCATTCAAAATATGTTTGGGCGGAAGTAACGAACCGTTCGCTTTGGCTGCACCCATTGCGGCCTTGTAGGCAGTATAGACCGCATTAGACTTCGGAGCGGTAGCGAGATAGATGCAGGCCTGTGCTAACGCCAACTCACCTTCAGGCGAACCTAGATAGTCGTAGGCATCTTTAGCAGCCAGCGTGATTTGCAATGCTTGCGGATCTGCCAAACCAATGTCTTCAGATGCCATACGCACCAATCTTCGTCCTAAATAAAGTGGGTCTTCGCCTCCATCCAACATGCGGGCAAGATAGTAGAGTGCGGCATCGGGATCAGAGCCTCGAACCGATTTATGTAAGGCAGAAATCAAATTGTAGTGGCCATCCTGGCTCTTATCATAAATTGGTGCGCGGCGTTGAAGCACTTGCCGCAATCCATCGACGTCCAACTTCTCATCGGGCAAAGCACTACAATAAAGCTCTTCAGCCAAAGTCAGCACCGCGCGGCCATCTCCATCAGCCATCGCAATTAGCGTTGATCGCGCTTCATCTATCACAGGCAGTGGTTTGCCTATTGCCGCTTCAGCCCGATCCAACAATGTGTTCAAGCTCTCGTCTGTGTGCCGTTTTAACGTAAGCACCCGCGCGCGAGACAGAAGCGCCGCGTTGAGTTCAAATGATGGGTTTTCGGTGGTAGCGCCAACCAAAGTTATGGTGCCGTCTTCCATTACAGGCAAAAAGCTATCTTGCTGTGCTCGGTTAAATCTATGTATTTCATCAACGAACAGCATTGTTGATGTGCCATTGGTTGCCCGCATACGTGCTGCTTCAAATATTTTTTTTAAATCGGCAACGCCGCTGAAGATCGCCGACAGCTGTTCAAAGTGATGTTTGGTTCTACCTGCAATCAATCGAGCAAGCGTTGTTTTGCCAGTGCCCGGTGGGCCCCAGAGAATGAGGCTCCCCACATCGCCGCTCTCAAACAATCGTGTAAGCACGCCTTCATCGCTGGTCAGGTGCTCCTGTCCAACGATGTCTTCTATTTTCGCCGGACGCAATTGATCGGCTAGCGGTCGATTGGTGCTTGGCGGCGTTTCAGTTTCATCCTGTTCAAAAAGGCTGGCCACGTACTAAAACCGCAAAAACTGTTGAATGCGGCGGCCGCCCCTATTCAGCCGAAACCGCCATGATCGCCCACCTTGCGCAACGACCTGCTGCATTACTGTAACATCGGTAATTGCCGTGCCGTTGACTATTTCAATTATATCGCCGGGACGAAAACCTGCACGGTTGGCTGGTGAGCCACGTTGAATATCAATGATGACAACGCCGGTGGTCTCTCGGCTTAAGCGCAGCTGGCTGCGAATTTCCGATGAAATGTCGGAAACCTCTGCGCCGGAAAATGGACCGCGGCCATCTAAGCTGACTGTTTGTGCTTGCGCTTCGGGCGGACGACTGGCCAACTTCAAACGGATACTGACAAGCTCGCCTCTGGAAAAGACGTCTAAATCAACAACATCACCAATGGCCAAAGTTGCGAGGCGATAACCCAACGCATCTTTATGTTCGATACGCTGATCATTGATTGCCAGTACAACATCGCCGACACTTAATCCGCTCTCGGCTGCAGGTCCATTCTCCATAACACCAACAACAATGGCGCCAGCGGGTCGGTTCATACCGAGGCTTTCGGCCATTTCGGAAGTGACTTCATCAAATCTTGCGCCAATATAGGGGCGTTCAAATGCATCACTACCGCCTTTGGCTTGATCAACTACAGCACGAACC
>JBCDFK010000555.1:0-1913 GCA_039178065.1 Pseudomonadota bacterium
CAAATGCGTTTCAGTATCGGCGAAGCTCCGAATCCCTCCATTGATCTCAATCTCCAGTTCCGGCATTTCTTCTTTCAAGCGGTAGACCTCTTCATACCGAAGTGGCGGAATATTGCGGTTCTGTTTGGGACTGAGGCCGCTCAACCAGGCTTTGCGGGCGTGAACAGAAAACCTGTCAGCTCCGGTCTGCGAAACGACAGATACAAAGTTCTTCATGTCCTCATATTTGTCCAGATCATCAATGCCAATCCGGTGCTTGACGGTAACAGGAATGTCGACAACTTTCTTCATGGCCGTGACACAATCGGCAACGCGTTTTGGCCTTGCCATCAGGCTTGCCCCAAACTGCCCGTTCTTTACTCGATCGCTGGGGCACCCAACATTGATATTGACTTCCGTATAGCCCCATTGTTGAGCGAGTTCGGCACACTGCGCCATTGCTTCCGGGTCGTCACCTCCAAGCTGGAGCGAAAGTGGAAGCTCTTCAGGAGAGAAATCGAGATGCCGCTTTTTGTCACCAAAGATAATGGCGCCGGTTGTCACCATCTCGGTATAGAGCAAAGTTTCGCGCGTAAGGAACCTCATCATGTACCGGTAGTGCCGGTCGGTACAATCCATCATCGGTGCGATACTTAGCGGATATTTTGACAATCGAGTGTTTATTCTAGGTATTTTTTGACGACGATCGGTCGATTGGCGCTAGCCGCGATTGTTGAGTCTCAACCGCGGCTAACGCTGGTCGGCTGATCAGGGGGGTCGCCTCGGATTCAAGCTTAGTCTCGCTATCTCATTCTACGAAATCCCTTTCAAACCGCCATGTCAACAACGCTGCCGCAGCGGCCAAGCCAATCGTCAGTCCAAACCACAGTCCTCGGCCTTCCATCCCTAGTGGAAAGGCCAACAAGTAACAGGCTGGAATTCCAATGAGCCAATAGGCAATCAGCGTGCGATTCATGGCGGCTTGCGTTTGTTTCAAACCGCGCAATGCGTTGGAGGCCGAAACTTGCAGCCCATCAACCAGCTGAAACAGGGCGCCAATTTGCAGAAACACGATCGCCGATGCAACGACCTGTTGATGTCCTGGGACCGTTGTATCGATATAGGCTCCAATGACAAACTTGCCGAAAACCGTAAACACAACCATCCCTGGCAACATCGCCAGCATCGAAGTCATCATGCCAACACGACCTGCCATTCGTGCGCTTCTTCGGTCACCCGCTCCCGCAAAATTTGCAACTCGCACGCAGGTTGCAAGTGCAATACCTAGTGGAATCATAAAGGTAAAGGATGCGGACTGCAGTGCGATCTGATGCGCCGCCAATTGATGCCCACCATCACGAAACAATCCCATGGCATAAGTTGCGCCCGTAAACATGCAACCTTCAAAGGCAACAGTCAAGCAAATTGGCAAACCAACACGAAACAACTCGGAGATAGTCTCTCGATCTGGTCGATGTAATTCGCTGAACACAAGATGTTCACTGCGAAATTTCCAAATGTAAATACTGGTGATGACAAAGATCATTGTGTACACGATCGAACTGGCGATTCCCGTTCCAACGAGGCCCAGCGCGGGCATCCCATAGCGACCGTACATCAATGCATCGTTGGCAAAAATGTTCATCCCGACGCCGAGAAGACTGATGACCAAAATGGGTCGTGTGTGTTCCGTACCTTCTAGGAAACCACGAAGTGAAACAGAAAGAAGCGCTGGCAGCAGCCCGAAAGAAATTGCTTTCAAATACGCGCCGCTCTTCATAACAACGTTTTCATCTTGCCCCAGCCATCGCAATAGAGGCTCGATATTCCAGAACAGAATAAATGCCGGAACGAAGGCAATCACCGCAATCCAAAAGCCCTGCCTGACGATTCTTGGAATGCGGCCGTGATCATTGGCTCCTACACATTGCGAC
>JBCDFK010000556.1:0-1869 GCA_039178065.1 Pseudomonadota bacterium
CCAATAGCCGCCGTTCATTTCTGATTTTTTTGACGCCGGCTGGTAAAGCAAAAGCAAGCGAACTTCCGCAGGTTATAAAACGCGTCAATGATAGGATCTTGAGCGATCTAACAGCAGCGGAGAGAAAACAGGTTGTCGGCTTGTTGCAAACTGTTGCAGGCGTCGACAATAGCTCGATGACATAGATATCGCGTCTATTGATAACGCTGATATGTCGTTTCTATCTCTTGAATGACCCGACGTTGAAGCTCTTTCTGATTGACGATGTTCCAATGGCTGGACTTTTCCAGATCAGGTAAATTGCGGATATCAACATTTACAATATCGCCCGTGAAACCCGGGCCAGGCCGGAATGTCCCTGGGTTTTCCTTGCTACCGGAAGCCTTAAAATTAATGAGTTTTCGCACCCCTTTTGGAACTCGCGTGCTTCCCAATGGATCGAAAACAATCACAAGGTCAACTTCGATGCCCTCGCGTGTCAATGCACGCGCCATTCCAACCACCGAAGTGGCGCCAAGCGAATGACCAGCGAGAACGACAGGCCTTACATTTGCATTGCTGCTCGCAGCTTTTTTAATTTTATCAAGCGCTGACGTACTTGATGCCCAACTCAAGTCTTGTGCAGGAACCCCCCTCTGGCGCAGCTCACTGGCCATATCCGTTATTCCAGTAGAAAACACGCCATTGAAGCCACCGCGAAACATGTAGATTTGCGCGGAATTCTTCACTTCATCGGTCGACGAAGCTGCATAAGCGGATGAGGGAGATTCCAATTGAGTACTTGAACAGCCGGTGAGCAAAGCCAACATAGCAAAAATTGCCGCCAAACATAATGACCGCTGATTTTTTTTCATTGTTCGCCTTGCTCCACAATTAACGGTATTGCAAACATAATCACTCTACAAAAGCATAGCATTTATCCTTGGTAGTGGAAATAAAATATGTCCGCAAAGGCTGTACATCATAAGGTCTGTGTTGTGGGTGCAGGCCCATGCGGATTAACTGCCATCGAAAGTCTGGTTCGCAATGGCATTAGTGATGTTATCTGTCATGAGGCTCAAGACACGATCGGTGGTTTATGGGCATTTAGCGAAGATACCAAGCGGCCAAGCGTCTATGATAGCGCGCACATTATTTCGTCGCGCCGAATGTCTGCTTTTCGGGACTTTCCGATGCCCAAAGAGTATCCAGATTTTCCGTCACACAAACAAATACTCGCTTATTTTGAGTCCTATGCGGATCTCCACCAACTTCGATCACATATTCGTTTCAAATCCAGCGTCCAATCCGCTGAACGAATGGCGGATGGCGGATGGTGTTTGATTATAGAGGATGAAGATGGAACACACGAGGAAACCGCTGATTTCTTAGTCGTAGCGGCCGGTCATCACCGCAAACCATTCACGCCACAAATTGCCTCTGACTTTGATGGTGAACAACTACACTCGTCCCAGTATCGGTCGACCAAGGGCTTCGAAGGAAAGCGTGTGTTGGTTGTAGGTGCAGGCAACTCCGCCTGTGATATCGCTGCCAGTTTGGCTCAAGTGAGCGATCATGTAAGCCTGTCTATGCGGTCCCCCCAATATATCGTTCCAAAAACAATCTACGGGCGACCGGTCGATGTTCAGTTTGGAAAGATACAGGGTCTTCCAAACTTTGCTCGAAGGCTTATCCTGCGTCTCGGTCTGCGAATATTTATGGGGCGATATGGAAACTACGGACTGCCGCAACCTGATGCGGATGTACTTTCGTCGCATCCCACGCTGAACACCGATATCTTGGAAATGCTCACGCATGGCAAAGTGGCGATTTGCAGCGAGACAAAAGAAGCTTCAGGCAATTCCATTAAATTTTCAAATGGGGACAGCG
>JBCDFK010000557.1:0-1827 GCA_039178065.1 Pseudomonadota bacterium
GAAACCTGCCACAATTGCAACCCATACCCGCAGACCTACCATTTCACCTAAAAATGGTCCCGCGAAGACAACGACAAAAAGAGGTGCGGTATAATAGAGTGGCATTGCATCGGCCAGTGGCAAGACTGCAAGCGCCATTGAGAACGTAGAAAAGCAGATGAACGAAAAGAAGCCACGTAGGCAGTTCAGAAATGGTTTGTCTGTTCTGAAGCCGCTTGGCCCCTGCGTGACGAAAAGAGCAGCACTGATGAAGGCGAGTGTAATAATGCCCCGTGCGAAGATGACTTCCTGCACGGCCATTTGATCGCTAAAAACCTTCATGATCACATCTTGAATGGAAAACACAAACAAGCCGAGAACCAGTAACGCAATACCGGCGAGCGTGTTGTCGTTATCTCTATGAATGGAGTCTTGTCGTGTCACGGTATAGGCAATTCGCAACTCTGGTTATTTAGGCAAACGATCCTTTCCAAGTTGAGTAAGCGTAAGATATTACGAGCGCCGCTGAACGACGCTACATTCGCTATTATCGACGATATATGAGAGGTCTCCTCTCGCAGCCCACATAAAGTTCCCGGCGGGTTGTTATAGATCAACATCAGATTTATGTCCGCATGACAGCTGTTCGCAGGTTCCAACCGTTTTGCCAGATATTTGCGAATGATGGAAAGGTGAACACCAGTCACTGATTAGCCGTTAGGTGCGCTCATGATGCTAGAAAAATTCCACGCTGCAATCCCATTCAAAGAACACAGGGCTCTTGAAGGAAACATTAATACTCTAGCATGAAGGGGAAGCACGGCTAGAGATATATTTGGGGCAACCCTAGCCGCGCCTAGTGAGTAAATTTAATTATCCCACCATTATTTCGTACAGGCCAAAATCAATTCCTTGGAAAATGCAATTTCTGGACTATTTACATAACACGTCGATTTGCTCAGTGAAACGGAAAAACTTAGAGACGGTACTACTGAAGTCATATAAAATGAATGACTGCAGCACAAATAATGGCAATTCCGGGCAGGACAATAATGAGGCCAGTCAGCGAAGGTTTTGGCCCGCCATAGTCAGGTGACTTTTCATGTCCGCTGAAAATCTTATTTCCCGATGAAGCCAGCATGGACAAGCCGACATCCGGTTTTTGCTTTATATTGTATCAGTCCATTCTAACGGGAGGTTTCACCAAAGTATTTAGCCAATCCCTTAGCATCAAAACAGAACCTTTAATTGCACCATGCAGAGCAAACTGATGCATACGATAGAATGCCTTATGCACCAGAATAGCTAGCGGTCCGCGCAATGCAAGCTGGGGTAAGATGCCTTGTTTAGCTACATTGCCGTATGCCCCGAACACACTCAATGAAACTAAATTACCCCTATCTACATATTGAAATGGTTTTAGCTCCTTACCGGCAAATATGAGTTGGATCGATCGCGCAAGATATTCAGCTTGTTGTCTTGCCACTTGGCCAGTTGGAGGCAGCGGGATGTTACCTCCTTCCGGTATGTAACTCGAGCAATCTCCTATTGCATAAACACTTGGGTCGCCAGTCGACTGAAGATAGTTGTTTACCTTGATTTGCCCTGAATTGGTGCGTTGCAAAACTGACAGTTCAGCAATTGCTTCCGGAGCTTTGACACCTGCCGCCCAAACTATAATGTCTGCCTGAAATGCATCACCAGATTCAAATTCAATTTGGCCAGATTTAATAACTGATATTCTCTCGCCAGTCCTCACTGTGACGCCGGTTTCACACAATCGTTTTGTTACGCGTTTTGCGATGTCATCTGAAAATCCATTTAGAATAGTGTCGCTTGCGTCAAAGA
>JBCDFK010000558.1:0-1804 GCA_039178065.1 Pseudomonadota bacterium
AAAAACAATTGCTATGTTTGGGGCACTTATCGCGATGGTCGCGGTTGCGATGTTGCCGTCAAAGGCATCGGCTCAAGCTCAGCCCGATGCCTATGCGCTGAACGAGATGATTGAAGCAGGCCATACGTTTTTTGGTAGCACGTCATCGACTATAGCGCAGACGTTGGAATCAATCTTCAGCCGATATGGTTTGCCCAATGGCTATGTATTGGGCCAAGAAGGTAGTGGCGCCATTATTGGCGGCCTGACATATGGCGAAGGCGTTTTGCACACTAAGAATGTGGGCGATCACAACGTATTTTGGCAGGGTCCATCGATCGGATTTGACTATGGTGGTGAGGGCGCTCGCACCATGATGCTGGTTTACAACCTCTCAAGCGTTGACAATCTACATGGTCGTTATGGCGGCGTTGCAGGTTCAGCCTATTTGGTTGCGGGTCTTGGTGTGAACGTTCTTAAGCGTAACAATGTGTTGCTGGTTCCTGTTCGCACAGGTGTTGGCGTGCGATTTGGTGCATCTGTCGGCTATCTAAAGCTAACGCCAATGCCAACATGGAATCCATTCTAAGCATATTGCTTAAACTGCGTATGAACATTTACATAAGCAGTTGATTATTTGGGATTTGGGGGCCGCCATAGCGGCCCTTTTGTTTTGTATGCTACGGACTAGAGAAAAATAATGGTTTGTGGCACATACCTGCACTGCACATGGGGTTCTAGGCGTTGATCCAATCAGGTTTATATTTTGCTCTTGGGTTTTTGGTGGCGGGATTCCTCGCTCTCATGATCGCGCCAACAATTTGGCGGCGGGCGGTATTCCTTACGCGCAAACGCATCGAGAGCGCGATCCCGCTCACTGCTAATGAACTTCAGGCTGATAAAGACAAGCAGCGTGCTGAACATGCGATGGCGTTGCGTAGATTGGAAATATTGGTCGAAAAATTGCGGGCCAAGAGCACATTGGATGCTCAAAATAACGTTCAACAGTCCGAAGAAATAAAGTTGCTCAAGGCCGAATTGGCATCGCAAAGAGAGTTCAATGTGGATTTGGACAAATCGCTATTATCGATGAATGATAAGATGGCTGATAGCGGCAACGAAATTCAAAGTTTGAATTTACAATTGTCGACGACATCAGCGGAATTGGCAGCGCGAACGGGGCAGCTTGAAAGCCTTACCAGACTTCACCAAGACGCTGAAAAGAGAATCTCTGATGATGAGCGCAGGTTGGGTGAATTTGAGCAGGACATTGGCAAATTGACCCGTACCGTCGCAGATTTGCGCGAAAAACGACGAAAAGATCAAGAGAAAGTGCGCGATATGCGCACCGAAAGCAGGGCCACTGCCGAATTGCTCAAAAACGAAAAAGCACGCTCTGCAGACAATGAGAAAAAATATGAACGCGCCATTGCGCAAAAATCTGACGTTGAAGTCAAACTCACCCGCCAAGAGAAAGCCGTGAGCCGAGCAAAAGAAAAAGAAGTTGGGCACAAGGCGGACATGCAAGAGTTGGAACAGCGCCTAGCGGACAGTTTGGATGAGCGTAAGTCACTTGAAAAAGAGCTTGGTGATCTGACGCTTCGTTTCAACAAGGTTGCAAAGGTGACGGATAGTGATGAGCCCGACAAGGTGATCGCAGAGCTTCAAGCAACGCATGCCAAAATGGAACTGGATTTAAAGGCCAGCATCGAAAAGTATGAAGCGCTGAAAATGAAAATTGCAGAGCAGACAGCCAATGCTTCTAAGACGAAATCGACACCTGCCAAGTCGTCTAATGGAGACGCGGCGCTGCGCGAGGAGCTGG
>JBCDFK010000559.1:0-1802 GCA_039178065.1 Pseudomonadota bacterium
ATTGCCGATGAGAATAATAATCCGATACCCGTCGCGAACAAAAAAGCATGTGCGTTGCTCGCCTATCTGCTTTTCAAACCGGAAGGATGCGAAACACGCGAACGCATTGCAGGTTTATTATGGAGCGAGCGAAGCGAAGAACAGGCGCGTGCTTCTTTGCGTCAGTGCCTGAAGCAGCT
Organism: Pseudomonadota bacterium; assembly: GCA_039178065.1. GTDB lineage: Bacteria > Pseudomonadota > Alphaproteobacteria > Rhizobiales > Rhizobiaceae > Ahrensia. The sequence goes on from JBCDFK010000559.1 coordinate 180, forward strand.
GCGATCGGTTTTGGATCGTGTTGGGTTTGGCGGCTTTTCTGCCCAGAGAAATGAAATTTTGATACACCGTGATCATATCAAAGTTGACGTCTTTGAAATCATCGATGCGATTGAAGCTGGAGAATTGCCGACGTTTGAGTTGGGAACGGATTCTGTTCCTGAAAAGTTGTTGTACGGATTGGAGTCCCTGGACAGTTCCTTTAACTCGTGGGTTCGCGTGACGCGCCAGAATTGGCATGATCGGTTCATTTCTGTATTGCAATCAGCGATGCGTAATCGAAGCTTTCGCTATGAGGTGCGAAAGCTAGCGGCTATGACGCTGGTAAAATTAGACCCCAGCCATGAAGAGTCCCAGCGGCTCGTGATGCGTTGTTATATGCATGAAAACAATGCAGGTGCTGCCATTCGGCAATACAATACGCTTTGGGACTATTTGGACGATGAGTTTGATATGGAACCGGAAGTGGAAACCCAAGATCTCATCGTGCAAATTAAGTCAGGGACCTATGCGGCAGACGATGATTTTGCAGTCGTGTTGAACGGCGCTTCAAAGCGCGCTGAGTTGATGCCTGTTCAGCCCAGTTATCCATTGCTCTGCATTCAACCGTTTACTTCCGCTGGTGGTAAGGAAGAGGATCAACTTGCCGTTGAAGTGTTTCGGCAGGAATTGATTGCGGGGCTAGTCAGGTTTCGCGAATGGATCATTGTAGATGGAAAACACGTTCCTGCCCTTGGTCCCACTCATGCCGGTCACTCTGACAAGCCTCACTATCTTGTAGAAGGTATCTATCACCTCGTGCCTGGTTCTCTTAATCTGATTGTGACTGTTAAATCTTCTACGGATGGGCGTTATTTGTGGAGTGAAAAACTGGCGCTGTCTCCAGAGAATTGGTTTGTCAATCAAAGACTGTTTGTCGCGCGGATTGCATCGGGGCTCAGCATATGTCTGACCGCAAAAGAAATTACCAATCGAATAGCCGTTCAGGACTTGGGTGAAGACATCTATAACGACTGGGTCAATGCTCAACGCTTCACTTGGACATGGACACCGGATGGTCGGTTGAAGGCCAAGGAACTGTATCAAAAGATTATCGATCATTGCCCCACATTTGCTCCGGCCTATAGTGGCGCGGCTTCGTTGATCAATTCTGAACAAGTTACAAATCCTGGCGTTTTCCCGGATAAGGAAAAATTGCTCGAAGGAAACAAGTTAGCGAAAAAGGCTGTATCGCTCGACCCGCTTGATGTTCGAAATCAGATGGCACTTGCCTGGTCTAACGGGATGTGTGGATTGTATGATCAGGCGGAAAATCACCATCGCATTGCGCAGGATCTCAATCCAAACAATCCTACCACGTTAATTTCCAGTGCGAATGGGTTAGCTTATTGCGGCGATGTTGAACGTGCCTATGAGATCTCTAAAAGTGTGGAAGCGACCATTCCCACCATTGGGGCGCCCGAATGGGGGTATCTGGCTTCAACATATTTTATTTGTGGGGACTATGAGAGATGTGTCAGTTCCGCAGAAAAAAGTGGTGGTGCATTGCCGGTTGCGCGTGGGTGGCATGCAGCTGCGCTCGGCCACTTGGGAAGAACCGAAGAGGCAAAATTTGTGGCGCATCA
>JBCDFK010000560.1:0-1759 GCA_039178065.1 Pseudomonadota bacterium
AATTGACCCTTTTCCGAGGGCTGAAGCTTTTGAGTGGCAAGACAGCTATGAAAATGAGAACACTTCTGATACGCATAAACCTTTTGCAGGCCTCAAAACGTTGATAACAAAAAAAAACACGTAGCCTGAATAGAAAACTGGCTATAAAGCGAACAGAAAACACCCCCAAGGCAAAATACGAAATCAGGAATTCAATGACGAAAGACCTTTCGATATCGCTTGATGCAATGGGTGGAGATAATGGTCCAGAGACAGTTATTGGCGGAGCCGATATTGCATTGCTTCGCAAACCCAATCTCAGGTTCGAGATTTTTGGTGAAGAAGAGATTGTGCTGCCGATCCTCGATAGATTCCCGAAGGTGAAAGAAGTAAGTAATTTTCACCACTGCGATGTTTCGATTGCGATGGATGACAAGCCAAGCAAAGCATTGCGTCACGGTAGATATAAATCCGGAATGTGGCGTGCCATCGATGCGGTTAAGGAAGGTAACGCAGACATCTGCGTATCAGCCGGTAACACAGGCGCTCTGATGGCAATGGCGAAGTTCTGTTTAAGAACACAGCCGGGTATCACTCGCCCGGCAATGGCTGCAATTTGGCCGACCCTTGTTGGCGAAAGCGTTGTATTGGATGTCGGGGCAAATGTAGGCGTTGGCGCTGATCAGCTTATCGAGTTTTCAGTTATGGGTAGCGCCATGGCTCGGGCTCTATTCGATCTTGACAGGCCAAGCGTTGGATTGCTCAACATTGGCGTAGAGGAAGTCAAGGGCGTAGAGGCTGTTCGGGAAGCTGGCGCGTTACTGAAAGATGCCGGTCTAAAAACCATGAATTATCATGGATTTGTAGAAGGCAATGACCTCGGACAGGGAACGGTGGATGTTGTTGTTACCGAAGGTTTTGCGGGAAACATAGCTCTTAAAACCGCCGAAGGAACAGCAAAGCAAATTGCTGAATATTTAAGGGCCGCCATGAGCCGAACCTGGCTTGCGAGAATTGGCTATCTCTTTGCTCAGGCAGCTTTCAAGCAGCTGAAAGAGAAAATGGATCCGCGTAAAGTTAATGGCGCGGTTTTATTGGGCCTGAATGGAATTGTAATAAAAAGTCATGGTGGAGCAGATGCTGAAGGGTTTGCATCTGCAATTGATCTGGGTCATGACATGGCAGTAAATGGGTTGCTCACAAAGATTGAAACGGATTTGGAAGATTTCGCCGAAATTCGTATTCAACTCGAAAAAATTGCTGAGTAGCCACTCTGATAGCTGGGAATTGGAATGATAAGATCAGTAATTACCGGATGCGGCTCGTACGTGCCGGAACACGCGATGCAGAATGCGGAGTTTGAAAGTTTCATCGATACGTCAGATGAATGGATTGTACAAAGAACAGGTATTCATCAACGACATATAGCCGCCGAAGATGAAACAACTGCGGATCTTGCCGAAAATGCAGCCCGGGCAGCCTTGAGCGATGCCGGGTTGCCAGTTGATGATCTTGACTTGATTATTCTGGCAACATCCACACCCAATAACACATTTCCGGCGACTGCGGTTGAAGTACAACATCGGCTTGGAATGAAACACGGCGCCGCGTTTGATACGCAGGCCGTTTGCTCTGGTTTTGTATTCGCGCTGACGACTGCAGATCAGTACATCAGATCCGGGCAGGCAAAGAAAATACTGGTTATTGGTGCTGAAACTTTCTCTCGAATTCTGGATTGGACTGACCGGACAACTTGCGTGCTTTTTGGAGACGGAGCAGG
>JBCDFK010000561.1:0-1744 GCA_039178065.1 Pseudomonadota bacterium
CAATCCTGAGGATCAACATAGGTGCCAACAATTTTGGTTGGATCGGTTTCTGGCACACCCATCGCAACAATCTCTTTTTTAAGGCGTACTTTCAGACGATAAAATGGAAGCTTATCGGCATGACTTTCCTTGTGCTCGAGTTCGGTAAATTCTGGCATGTCTCTAATGAATGCCAGAACATTGTCGATGCCTTCGCGCGAACCTGCAATTGTTCCGTTGATGCCTTCTGAAGCAAGCAACAGCGTGCCAACGATTTTGTTTGCTTCGCAAAGCTCCGTTAGTGGCTGCTGTAGTTCCTCAAAGCGTTCAAATCGCGCAAAATGATAGAGCGCGGCAACGACTATTTTAGATTGTTTTTCCATGGCGGCTCTTTAGCGCGGGTTGGGGTCTGAGGAAAGAGTGAAGATAGCGATTTGATCTGAGCCCGTTTGCCAAGTTGTAACTAAAGAAACTCAACTATCTTTTCGTGAAGTAAGGACCATTATTTGGTTGCTCGTGGGTGAACACCATTGTCCATTTCATATTGTGATGGACGACATAGATATCAGCGCGTATTGGCGTAAAATCTGGATACTTTTCCGAGGTGCGTCCATACGACCAAGTTCCATCTTCGTCAAAAACGAAATAGGAAGCCGCCCATTGCCGTTGATATTCCTGGACGGCCCTCGAACCTTCAATTGCGGTTTCATATTTGTAGCTAAAACCATGCCACTTGAATTTTGCATGGACCCAAGAACCGGTTTCACTTTTTACATTCTTAGCGAATTCTCGAAGCCAGCGTTTTTCGATGTCCTCTCTTTCAGCCTGTTTCTGTAATACAAATGTAACTCCCTGGCTTTCAAGGAAATCTTCAATGTGTCTTCCAGTGTTTTTCATTGAATCTCTTTGCCACAATACAAATTAATTGTTGTCGATCATTATGGTCGTAAACATTCCCCAAATTGCCAGGCATCGGCTCACAAGGGGTACTCTCTGGTTTCACGGTGCTAAAGAACCAAGCTGATTAAGCCATATACGACCGCTAGACCACTTGCACCTAACGTAAGGCCCATTCCGCCGATGCGACCACTTGCGTTCCCATTCGTGAAAGCCAATGCGTATCCGTGAGCGACGCGTCCAACCAAAAAGGTCACTGACAACAGTGCCAGGATCACCTGATTGCCGTCTTGAATCTCTAGTAATGCAATGACGATGACAAACAGAGGTGCGTATTCGGTCAAGTTTGCTTGCGCACGGATTCTTCTTTGAAGGGTTTTGTCGCCGCCATCGCCGAGCGATGCACCGCCAGACTGCCTGGATTTGATCACGCGCCAACTGAGTATTAAGAGCCAGGCCAAAAGGGTGCTCGCAAGCAGCGTCGTAATGGGTAGAAAAGTGTCTGTCATAAACTCATGTCCTCTCAGCTGCGAGAATTTTCCACAAGAGCGAAATCTGCGCTTACCTAGGGCGCTACATATCGATCGCGGCGATGATTAAAGGCGATTACGCCGTTGAGCACTAAAGCTCCCAAAAGGGAGTAGGCAACTACGGAAGCCGGGAAAATAAATATCGCGACCGCGAAAATCACCGCATCAACGAGAAATTGAGTATATCCTGCTTTGAATCCAGTGCTATCCTGTATGAAAAGAGCCAATACCCCAATCCCCCCGAGCGAAGCTTTGTGCCTGAAGCAAGCTAATAGACCAAGCCCCACCGTAACCCCAAAAACAAGAGTTCCTATAATGGGGTTTAAGGTCTCAAAAAC
>JBCDFK010000562.1:0-1737 GCA_039178065.1 Pseudomonadota bacterium
GAATGCGATAACCAGAACCGGTAAAATAGACAGGCATTTCGCCAACAATTTCCAAATGTTCGCCACCAATACCAACCTCTTCCTCACATTCTCGCAAGGCCGTTTCAGCATAGGTGCGATCCGTATCGTCTACGCGCCCGCCAGGAAAAGCGATTTGCCCCGAGTGTGAACGCAATTTTGCAGTTCTTTCCGTAAGCAGTACGCTAGGGCCATTTGCGCCTTCAAGAACTCCGATGAGCACCGCCGCTTCCCGCTGAGCGCCATTGCGGATCATTTTTTCCAAATCGGGATTAAAACGAAAATCACCCGTTTCAACCTGGGGTACATCGCTTTGCGCTTGCCATGCGCGATGGCGAAATTCATCCAGCGTAAATTTTGGTTTCGTCACGCGCTAGCCTTTTCCAAATCAGCTGAGGGCATGATGGGGTAAATCTCACCGGCGGAGCGGATGGAAAACATTGAAACGCCATTAATTTCAATATGTTCACCAAGCTCAACCATGTCGTACATAACAGGCCGCGCCACTAGTGCTTCCAAGCGACCGCGCACGTGGAGATAGGGTTTCAAGCCAAAATTGGTTGGTTCGACTTCAAAGCGGAGCGGATTATCTGGTCCAGCTTCCACAATATCGCCAGTCAAAGTCCTGAATGTCAGCTTTTGCGAATCACCCTCGCCAGAAACATTCATTTCGACGGCCAAAAACGGTGCATCAACGATGCGTATCCCAACCTTTTCAACAGGTGTGACAAGATAAGTCTTACCATCTTCATCTTTACGCAACACCGATGCAAATAAACGCACCAATTCAGGGCGTCCAATAGGCGTTCCCATATAGAACCAAGTGCCATCAGCGCGGATTTCCATGTCCAGATCGCCGCAAAATGGCGGATTCCATTTCTCAACAGGCGGCAGGCTGCGCCCTGCACCGGGTGCGCGACTGATCATATCCTGCAAACTATTTAAACTCATGGACGCCGTTTCTGCCCTAGCTTTGCCGTTATCTGCCATTCATACTCCACTTGTAACCGCCAACTTGTCGCAAAAAACTGCGAATAAGTCTTGCCTCACGAAATAGTCACGCCGGCAAGCCTTGTCAGCACCCTAATCTGAATTAGGTTGATTATATAACCGTCAACGCAGGAGATGAAGCTAAATGAGCGTACACCAAACCAGCAAGGCGGATGAAAAGAAGATCATCGCGCAAGCGCAAGCCGCGTTGGACGATATCGCCAAAATAAAATCAGAAATTGGCAAAGTAATCTTTGGTCAGGAGCAAGTGGTCGAAAGCACCATCATTGCGATCCTTTCTGGGGGGCATGCGCTGTTGGTGGGCGTACCTGGTCTGGCCAAAACCAAACTGGTCGACACACTCGGCACCGTTTTAGGCATCAGCGCCGGCCGTGTACAGTTTACACCAGACCTCATGCCAGCTGATATTCTCGGATCTGAGGTGCTGGAAGAAGATGACAAAGGCAAACGCGCTTTTCGCTTTGTCAAAGGACCGATATTCACTCAATTATTGATGGCCGATGAGATCAACCGTGCCAGTCCAAGAACGCAATCGGCGCTGCTGCAATCCATGCAGGAATATCATGTGACAGTAGCGGGTCAGCATTATGATCTACCAGCACCGTTTCATGTGCTGGCAACTCAAAACCCGCTCGAACAAGAAGGTACTTATCCATTGCCGGAAGCGCAGTTGGATCGTTTCTTGCTGCAAGTTGATATCGACTATCC
>JBCDFK010000563.1:0-1737 GCA_039178065.1 Pseudomonadota bacterium
GTCTGTATTAAATCAATGGCCACCTCTGGGTCGCCGGGATAAACGGGCATACCTGTGTAAATTGGCATACTCAAATCAATAATTTTCGTGGTCATGCCTAAATATGCTTGTTTGACATCAGTTTGGCCACCGCAAAATCAATTGGCAAAGATCAAATACAAAAGCTAGTCTCGCGCCAGGAGGAACAATAACGATGCCGAACACTCAGCCTGAAGCGCCGCGTGGAGAATTGACCATTCGCACATTGGCAATGCCCGTTGATACCAATGCGGCCGGAGACATATTTGGCGGCTGGGTGATGGCACAAATGGACCTTGCCTGCGGCATCCGAGGCGCCGAACGCGCCAAAGGTCGCATTGTCACCGCAGCTGTAAACGAAATGTCCTTTGCCAGCCCCGTAAAAGTGGGCGACACACTTTCGATCTATTCAGATATTGAAAAGATCGGACGCACATCCATGATTTTATATATCGAGGCATGGGCACAACGCTACCTGACAGAAATCAGTGAGCGCGTGACATTTGCGCGTTTCACCATGGTCGCCATCGACGAACATGGCAAACCAAAGCCAATTCCTGCTCAGGACTAGTGCATACTGCAATATGTCTTATTGCGCTTGCGCAGATCAAAGTGGAAATGATCGTGGTGATCGCGATCACCAGGGCCAAGCACCGTACCAAATCGGCCGCAGGCTTGACCTCTTACGGAAGTTAAAAAGCTCCGAGCGCGCATCGCAAACAAGGATGGTCTTGCCACATCAATGACCCGTCCATTCTTTAGTTTGAAGGAGCCAATATCCAGCGCATTTCCCTTTGAATGCTCGGACCACTGACCATTTCCGCCAATGCGTCGGCACGAATAGGCCGACATCTGCCGTACTTCAGCAATGCCGGTTAAATAGCGTTTGCGCGCAGCCGGGCCAACATCGCGCTGAATCCATCGTGCAGATGCAAGTGCTGTCTGACAGTTCAGTTTGGCCGGCGGCGTTAATGCAACACCGCGCGCCAATGAGGATACTTGAACTGGATACTGAATTCCACAATTAGCACTTTCGCGTATCGCTGGAATATCTTTGAAGTTCACACCCAACCGCTTTAATTGACGCCGACACTGCACCTCTGAGGATGGCATACCGCTTTGCAGATCGCGTCCTCCAAAACTTGGCAAACTTACGCTTGGTAGCGAAAAAATGGATTGTGTTTTCGCGCTTTGATCTACATTGGCACGCGGGGTTGGCGTACTTCCAAATCCACACGCCGAAACTATCAACCCTGCAACGAAAACACTCGCAAGCGATGTGCGCTTATTGATGTGCATACCCATATGCCTATCCATCCTTCATTAAATCCGTGCATTCCTACCCGGCTCAGTCCCTAGGGCAGAATATCCCCGCACGGTGAATCAGGAGTGAGCAAACATGGTTAACTAACCAGCAAACAAAAAATTTTTGGGTCTTTGTCGATTGGGGCGATCTTCATTCGTCATGATGGTGAAAGCGCGGTGCTTTCAACAATTCTGAAAGGAAAATATCATGGCAATTTCGACAGCACTTATAACTGGGGGCGTAATTCTCGCCGCAATCATTGTCGTTCCGTTTGCACTACCTTCATCAAAAACGGTCGAAAGAACAGCAACGATCAATGCGGATCAAGAAACGCTTTACGCAATGATCGCCTCACCGAGGGGCTACCAAAAATTCAACCCCTATCACGATACTGATCCAGATCTCAAAATTGA
>JBCDFK010000564.1:0-1716 GCA_039178065.1 Pseudomonadota bacterium
GGAACGCCCGTTGGTCAGAGCGCAATTTTCTACGTAGAGCGTACTGGTTCCCAAGAAGGAACTGCATTTGCGGGCGCAACGATATGGTCGGTTGCCAATGAATCACCTGGTGGGAACTTGCCTGTTGAGCCGGCAATCCGAGCGGAAACAACTATTCCCGAACTCGGCGTAGAGATGGAAATGACAATTCGCCGAAATGGCGATTCAACCTTCCCGGCCAGTCATATTGTTGAACTGTTTTTCACGGTGCCTGAGACATTTGAAGGTCGCGGCATCGCAGATGTGCAGCGCGTTACTTTCAAATCGGTTGAGCAAGATCCCGGCAATGCTCTGATTGCGGTACCGGCACCTATTGATGAAAACATATTCATGATTGCATTGACTGATGCAACGACCGCTGTCGATACTAATGTCAGCTTGATGAAGCGGGAAAAATGGATCGACATTCCAATGCAATATACTTCTGGCCGCCGTGCGCTTATAACCCTTGAAAAGGGCATACCTGGCGAGCGAGTGTTCAATGAAGTTTTCGAAGCGTGGGATGCAGCGCCCATCAATTGATCGGTGTTTATGATTGAACGAAAAAGCCCCGCTGGTTTAACCAGCGGGGCTTTTTTCATTTTGTATGCAAATTATTTTAGTGCGCTTCAATTTGCTGGTTTGGCGCTGCCAGTTCAGCAGCCGCTGTCACCATCGCTTGCTGAACTTTTTCAAATGCCCGCACTTCAATTTGACGTACGCGTTCACGCGAAATGTCAAACTCTTGGCTTAGCTCTTCCAAGGTCATTGGCTCTTCTGATAGGCGACGCGCTTTGAAAATGCGTTGCTCACGCTCATTTAAGGTCGCCATGGATTCGTTGAGCATAGATCTGCGATGATCCAACTCGTCTTCCTCGACCAACATTTGTTCAGCGCTTTCGCTGTCATCAACAAGCCAGTCCTGCCACTGACCGCTTTCGCCATCAGCGTTTTTGATCGGCGCATTGAGCGATGCATCGCCAGACAGGCGTTGATCCATCGACAACACTTCTTCTTCCGATACTTTGAGTTCGGTTGCGATTTGTTTTGCCTGATCTTCGTTCAAACCAGAATCACCAAGTGCTTGGATGCGGTTCTTGGCTTTTCGAAGATTGAAGAACAAGCGCTTCTGATTTGCGGTGGTGCCCATTTTTACAAGGCTCCATGAACGCAATACATATTCTTGTATTGACGCTTTGATCCACCACATCGCGTAAGTCGCCAAGCGGAAACCACGCTCTGGATCGAATTTTTTGACAGCTTGCATTAAGCCGACATTACCTTCGGAAACGACCTCGCCAATCGGCAAGCCATAGCCGCGATAGCCCATTGCGATTTTCGCAACGAGGCGCAGGTGACTGGTCACCAAACGGTGGGCAGCATCTGTGTCGTCATGTTCATGATAACGTTTGGCCAGCATATATTCTTCGTCTGGCTGCAGCATTGGGAAGCGACGTATCTCTTCCATATATCGGCTCAAGCCGTCTGCGCCGCCTGAAAGGCTGGGCAATGTGTTTTGTTGGGCCATAAATGCACCCTTTCTCCTAAAATTGCTTCCGCACAATCGCGGCAAGCGATAAGATCGGGCGGGACTTTAGAGCACCCGGAAACGGTCGGCTCCGCTACAACGGCCAGCACTATTTGCAGTTCTCCGATGGGCGGCCGTTCTTCAAAGCCGGGGCGGACGCCCCGGAAAAC
>JBCDFK010000565.1:0-1696 GCA_039178065.1 Pseudomonadota bacterium
AGGTTTGATCATGTTTGTGCGCTTATCCTTTACCAAGCTTTGAAGCCTTTTCTTTGTCCACCCACCAAAGCGCTTCAACGGGCCAGAAATAGTCTGGTTTGTTTTCTGCAAAGCCGAAAATGTCCCAGTAAGCCACGCGGTGATTCGCTGATGTCCAATTTGGAATCCATTCGCGCGTTCGCCGCAATACCCTATCGAGCACAACCATAGCAGTTTCGTGGGATTCTCGCGTTTTTGCAGCGCCAATTCGGGAAATTATGGCATCAATGAGCGGATTCTCGATTCCAGGCCAGTTACGTGACCCTTCCAATTGAGCTGACTTGGAACCCAAAACACCGTCCAAACTGCTCGATGTTGGTGTGGCCGACCAGCTTAGGGCAAGTCCAACCATGTCGAAATCGAATGCGCTTGTGCGCGCTTGATATTGGGCAGGATCAACCAAGCGCAGATTGGCGTTGATACCAACGGCGCGCATGACTTCGACGAAGGGCCCGTAGATGCGTTCAAATACGGAGGCACGAATGAGAAACTCGACATCAAGCCGCTCGCCATCTTCGTTCCGCAAAAAGCCATCATTGCCAGCAGTCCAACCCGCATCTTTAAGAAGCTGGCTGGCTGCGCGCAGCTTCGTGCGATCTCGCCCAGAACCATCGGATAGTGGTTGAATATAGGCTTCGTCGAAAACACCCTCCGGCAATTCATATTGCTGGGCAAGTTCTTCCAACAATGCGGTTTGCGCAGCATCCGGCATGCCCTTGGCTTCATATTGGGAGCCAGAGAAAATGGATTGGCTGCGATCGTAGATGCCGTAAAACAGGTTTTTATTGGTCCATTCAAAGTCGAAACACTGTGCAATGGCATCGCGAACACGCCGGTCCTTGAAGCGAGCGCGGCGTGTATTTAAACACCATGCCTGCATGCCGGGTCTCTTTTCATCATCGAAAAGCCTTTTGATCACTCGACCATCCAATACGGCTGGAAACTCATATTCCGTGGCCCAGCTTTTCGAGGTAAACTCCTGGCGGAATGTGATGTCGCCCTTTTTGAATGCCTCAAATCCCGCTTGGCGTTCTTTGAAAAACTCAATTCGAATGGTTTGGAAATGATTGAATCCCTTGGCTGTCCCAAGGTCTTTTGCCCAATAATCATCAACCCGCTCATATTCGATAAAAGAGCCTGCATTAAACCGGCCCACTTTGTAGGGGCCAGACGCCAGCGGCGGGACCAATGTTGAACTATCAAACTCGACGCTGTCATACCAAGTCTTTGAAAGAACTGGCACCTCGGTTGCGATAAGTAAGATATCTTGCGCTGATTGCGTGCCGTCGAACACAAGCGTCACCGTCATCGTATCATCGACCGTGGCTTCAACCATTGGTGCTAAGGGAAGGGAAAGCTGCGGGTGACCTTGCTCTTTGATTGTTTTGTAGGTGAAGGCAACATCTTCTGCAGTGATGGGTGTGCCATCGTGCCAACGCGCAATGTCGCGAATTTTGAACGTGAAACGATTGCCGTCCTTCGAAATGACAACACTCTCCGCCAAATGGCAATAAATGGCATCCGGTTCGTCGTGAGCTTCATCAAGCAATGAATCGTAACAAATCTCCATGCGCGGCGGCGCGTCGCCGCGGCGCACGAAGCTATTGAGCGTATTGAACGTCTGCGTGTTTTGATTGAAGAACCAATAGCCGGGTTG
>JBCDFK010000566.1:0-1690 GCA_039178065.1 Pseudomonadota bacterium
ATCAATTCGCCGAAATTCAGCCTACCGCCTGGAAATGCCCATTTGCCTTTTGATGGTGCATTGCCGCGCTTAACCAATAGAAACGATCCATTCGTTTCGTGGGTTACGGCAATTGAAACGCCGATTTGCGGTTTTAGAGCGGACATTTGTTGTTTGCGATCCTTGAAAACAAAAAATGTATAGTTGATTCGGTGGCCTCACACCCATTTATGTGGTGTTTAGCCAAGTGCCTAAACACTTTGCACAATTTTGATGAGGTAGTCGTAAAAATCCAATGTGCGGTCGTTTTTCACTCATACACACGCCAGAAGATGTAGAAGCCTATTTTGGGGTGATTGGCCTAGAAGCCTTTCCGCCGAGATACAATATTGCACCCACTCAACCAATTATGGTCATTTCTGCCAGTATCGCACGTGAAGCTGGATCGAATTTACCAGATCGAGATGCCCAGTTGATGCGTTGGGGGCTTTTACCTTCTTGGGTGAAGGATCCAAAAGACTTCCCATTGTTAATCAATGCGCGATCTGAAACAGCCGCAACAAAGGCATCGTTTCGCAATGCCATGCGCCACAGACGCTCAATTATTCCTGCGTCTGGTTTTTATGAGTGGCAGCGCGACAAAGAAAGTGGCCAAAGCCAAGCCTATTGGGTGCGCCCTAAGTCAGGTGAATTGGTTGGATTCGCTGCATTGTCCGAAAACTATATGAACAAAGATGGTGCGGAAATCGACACAGCTGCAATCTTAACAACTGCATCCAATGCAGAATTTGAGCCGATTCATCATCGCATGCCGGTAATGTTGGAGCAGAAAGACTTCGCGCGTTGGCTGGACTGCCGGAACCAAGAACCGCGCCACATTCAAGATCTCCTAGCAACACCCGAAGAAGGAAGGTTTGAGGCAATACCCGTATCTGATTTGGTCAATAAAGTTGCAAATGCTGGACCGGAAGTGCAGGAACGCGTAGAGGCAAAGGAATTCACTCCAGCCTTAAAAAAGAAGAAAATTGAAGACGATTCTCAGGGATCGCTGTTCTAAACTGAAATTTAAGAGGAAAAATCAGTGTTCACGGCTTTGCTGACCGGCTTTTTTGTTGGTGCTTCATTGATAATTGCGATTGGTGCGCAAAACGCATTCATATTGCGACAGGGCCTTTTGCGACAGCATGTTTTTGTGTTGTGCCTCATTTGCGCCTTGTCTGATGCTGCACTAATTATTCTTGGAGTCGGCGGGTTTGGTGCAATAATTTCGTCAAAGCCAGTCCTGCTCACAATCACAAAGTGGGGCGGTGCGGCATTTTTATTTGGCTATGCCATTCTTGCGTTCCGACGCGCCGCCAACGGCAAGGCATTGAATGCAGGTGCGCCAAAGCCCATAGCTTTGTCCGCTGCAATTGGTACTTGCCTCGCGCTGACATTTCTAAATCCACACGTCTATCTGGATACGGTCATATTGCTAGGCGGTGTTTCTGTTCAGTTTGGTGAGGGAAACCGTTTTGCCTTTGGTGTGGGTGCGGTTGTCGCATCATTTGTCTGGTTTTTTTCTCTGGGTTACGGAGCGCGTCTGCTCGATCCGCTTTTTGCAAAACCGATCGCTTGGCGCGTGCTGGACATTGCTATTGGTGTAATCATGGCCAGCATCGCGGTCTCTCTGCTTATCACTTGAAAGAGAGAAACGTCAGGTATCCGTCAA
>JBCDFK010000567.1:0-1684 GCA_039178065.1 Pseudomonadota bacterium
CCTCAAGCTTTCAAATGCTATATGAGGATATGCTTATCGTTCCGTACCTATTCACCCCAAGGTTGCTGCCTTAGTCCGCCAACAGCGGGCTAGCTGGTCGAATAGTCATTTGGTGCTCCCATCCCACCGGGATGCTATAGCCAAGGGATAGCTTCAAACGGCAGATTGACCAATTTCTTGGCTTTGCTGGGGTGCTGGATTACTTCCAATTATTTGATCTTAAGCGGGTCGCGATTTCTTTGGTGCTGGTGGGCCAGGATATCCGGCTTGAGGATGTTTCGCATAATTTTGATCATAAAGGTGACCATACCACGACGATGATCTACGACTTGGGCTTTGTTGACCCCTTGCCCCTAGTTGCAGATCGGCAGGGCCAACCGCTCGGCGTGTAAAATCCCGTTTTTGTTTAACAGTTTGGGCCTGTCCCGTTTTTGTGCGCTCAAAGTGCGCTAAAATTGCGGGATGGCCGACCCTCACCCCAGATTGATGCCACCACTGGGTTAGTTTTTGTGTGATTGCATTTTCATGCAGCTCTGTCCATTTCGCTACTTTTCATGCAGCGAATTCATCCGGTGTCAGCCAGTTCAGGGCTGAATGTGGTCGTTGTTGATTGTAATGTTGCCTCCATTGTTCGATGATTTGGCGGGCTTCTCAAAGCTTTGAGAACAAGTTATCATTCATGCACTCGTCCATTGCCCGACAGGCGATTCTTGTATCGCCGAGAGGGGCGTTGTCTGCCGTTGAAGCTTTCGACAAGGGCGTTCTCGTTGGGTTTGCCAGGGCGAATGAATTGAAGTCCGATACCGGTGCGTTTTGACCAGTCAAACATCGCCATGGATGTGAACTCTGTGCCGTTGTCACAGACGATATTGAGCGGCCTTCTGTGCCACGTGATCAGCCTGTCGAGTTCTAGTGCAACACGCGCTCCGCTGATTGATGTATCGACAACGCTTGCCAAACATTGGCGCGAGTAATCGTCGATCACGTTTAGCACTCGAATACGCCGACCATTGCTGAGCTGGGCATGCAAGAAATCCATACTCCCGCTGCCCGGCAGGCGATGTTTACATCGCCGAGAGGAGGCGTTCACCGATCCCACACGGCATGACCATTGGCTGACGTGCTACAGCAGTACGCCGCTTTGGTTTGCGCTTTCGCACCTGCAATTGCTCTTCGCAATAGATGCGGTGCGTCTTCTTGTGATTGGCCCTCGCTGTCCGATAGGCAATTGCGAAGCAAATGCCGAGAGGGGAAGCCTTCGCGCCGCAGCAGGATGTGGATGCGTGCCCTCTCAGCGATTGCAAGCAATCGCCTGCCGGGTAATAGATGACCGAACCGCCGGTGGCGATTAGCTAACTCTTTGATCCGTGCTCTGGGAACTATGTCTTCAGGCTTCACAGATCGATATCGCACCGTCGAACGATTGGCCTGAGCAAGGCGACATGCGCGTCTCTCACTCAAGCAAAAAGCCTTTAACAATTCCACAGCTTTGCGGCGGGCTTCAGGGCTCAGATCTTTTTTAGAACATCCTCAAGCGCCATCTTGTCCAGAGATAAGTCTGCAACCAGCTTCTTCAGCCTTGCGTTCTCCGATTCTAGGTCTCGTAGACGCCGAGCATCCGAAACCTCCACTCTCGGCCATGCTACGCATAGCCTGCCGTGCAGCGCATGCCGCCAAACTTGGC
>JBCDFK010000568.1:0-1660 GCA_039178065.1 Pseudomonadota bacterium
AGCGTACTTGGGCATCGAGCTGTCCCATTGAAAAGTGAATACTGCGCCAGCAAGTTTGCGATTCATGGTTTCAGCGACGCAATCCGCGCTGAACTATCACGCGATGGTATCGATTTGCTGTTGGTAAGCCCAAGCACGACCGACAGCGAGTTCTTTGACGCAGCGATTGATGATCCAACCAGCAAGGACTGGAAAAAAGGCGGCGCGATGTCGCCAGAAATCGTCGCTTCGAGAACGCTGCGGGCGATCAGGAAACGCCGCCACGAAATCATTCTCACGTTTGGTGGTCGAATTCTTGTATGGCTTGACCGAATGATTCCCGGTATCGCAAACCGGATCATTGCGAAGTTCGGGCAATAGTCAATCGAGGCTACATCAAAATGTCATTGACTGGCGCGATTGGTTCGGGGAGATCCGTTTCGCCAAGCATCTGCTTCAGATCAATTTCAATCGTACGGCAAAGCGCCGTCATCGGCACATCATTAACAAAGTTTTCGAAAGGATCTTCGCTGGTATCGCCAACAGTCTCCATGGTAAAAAAGATCCACGAAATAATGACCGACAGCGGCACTGTCATCCAGACTAACAGCCCTCGCTCCGCGAAAGCGCCGACAATTCCAAGTGGAAGTAAGGCACAGAAGATCCAGACGAACACCGCACTGAAATAGGCATATTGTCTTGGGAATGGCGTGTTTTTGATGCGTTCACACTTTCCCTGAAGCGTATACATCTCCGTTAGCAGATCGTTTAGCGCGATGTAGCGAAACTCTTCAATCAGTCTCGGCTTTTCCTCGATCAGTTGACGCAGCTGTTCTCCTTGTGTCCGAATGATTTGCGTCGCCGCGTTTTTCATACTGCAAACTCGCGAAACTTCTGACTCACCCAAAAACTCGACAGACTGCTGTTTGAGTGCTTCGATGTCGGTTGGCTGAACAAACTTCTTGGGAAGACCTTTGGGAGTGAAGCCCCACTGTGTCTTCCTGCGCAGCTGATATCGAAGAGCCGTCAGCCACGCGAGATGCCTATAGATCAACGTGCGACGCGTCTCATCGACAACTTTTTTGTCAACTTCTCCTTCAGCATTTGCCGCTGACACATAGCCCATCACAAGGTTCCCCCAGGACCGGCTGGTATTCACGATGCCACCCCAGATCTTTCTCGCTTCCCAAAAGCGATCGTAAGACTGGTTGTTTTTGAAGCCGACATAAAAAGCAACGGCCACACCGATCGTGCCCAATGGTGCAAGCGGCATGCTGCAATCAATGTCGACCGCTTTTAAAGAAAGGAACAGCCAGGTAATGAAGCTTGCCCACACCGAGAACACAATGACCTTGGTCATCGCAAATTTAAGAATCAGGCTCCAGCGAATATTGCGTCTTGTGTACATCGATTTTCGTTTGCTGTGCTAATGTTCCAGTACGACTAAGCGTAAACGATTCCTTGATGTAGAGCTACCACGCGTGTTCTTGGCTATTCAGCACACGATTGCCTGCCCAGATGCGGCAACCAACGTGATCGAATTCGTGTTGTTGCGCGAGGCGAAAAGATTAACCATCAAGGACAAGGTTGTCTCGATGAACCAGAGAACTTCTGGCGCTGGGTCCAAGTGCCAAAGAGATGTCAGCGCTCTTAAGTCCTACAATCGCGGCCGCTTCCGGGC
>JBCDFK010000569.1:0-1647 GCA_039178065.1 Pseudomonadota bacterium
ATTGCGCATTACCACAGGATTGAAGTCGATCGAGCGGGTCTGGATTACGACATTGATGGCGTGGTCTATAAGGTGGACGATCTGGAACTCCAAGATCGTCTGGGGTTTGTTTCGAGAGCACCTCGATGGGCGATAGCGCATAAGTTTCCTGCTGAAAAAGCAATGACCGTTTTAAACGCCATTGATATTCAAGTGGGTCGTACAGGCGCGCATACGCCGGTCGCGCGGCTTGAACCAGTGACGGTGGGCGGTGTGGTTGTTACCAACGCGACATTGCACAATGCGGAAGAAATTGAACGTCTTGGCATTATGATTGGCGACACGGTAATTGTTCAGCGGGCAGGTGATGTTATCCCGCAAGTGCTGGGCTATGTACCTGAAAAACGCACTAATAATGTGATTCCGTTTGCCTTCCCAACTCATTGTGAATGCTCATTAAAAACGCAATTGATCCAAGAGGATAAGGCGACTGGTGAAGCGAGTGTTATCCGCCGGTGCTCGGGCGAGTTTGCCTGCCCATTTCAGCGTAAGGAGCATTTGAAACTGTTCGTAGGCCGGAAGGCATTTGATATTGATGGGCTGGGTGAGAAGCAGATTGAGTACTTCTTTGATGATGAGGACCTGCCGATAAGATCGCCTGCTGATATCTTTACTCTTCAAAAACGGGATTTAGCTGAGCCGCTCAAGAAACTAAAAAATCGCGATGGTTATGGCGAGACTTCGGCCTCTAAGCTTTTTGCTGCGATCGAGGAAAAGCGTACAATCCCGTTAGAGCGTTTGTTGTTTGGTCTTGGGATCCGCCATGTGGGTGAGACCACGTCGAAAACCCTGGCACGAGCCTATGGTAATTGGAACAGCTTTGAGGTTGCCGCAAAAAACATCGCAGCAGGTGAACTGTCAGCGCGCGCAGAAATGGAAGCGCTGGATGATGTTGGTCCTGCGGTGCTGGATGCAATCGAACGCTTTTTTGCAGAAGAACATAATCTCGAAATGGTCGACGCACTGGTAAGTGAGCTCAATATTCAAGATGCGGAACAGCCAATAGGCGACAGCAAATTTGCGGGTATGACGATTGTGTTTACCGGCTCCCTCGAACGCATGAGCCGTGATGAGGCCAAAGCAATGGCCGACCGATTGGGTGCGAAGGCAGCTGGCTCGGTTTCAGCAAAGACTGATCTGTTGGTTGCTGGACCAGGCGCGGGCTCTAAGCTGAAAAAAGCGACAGAATTGAGCATTGAGGTTATTGATGAAGATGAATGGTTCAGACGCGTAGAAAGTTCTTGAACATCTTTGGATCTTAAATTCTGGCGCACAATAGAAAATATTGATTGTGACGGTCACAAAAATTCGCGTGTGTCGAGAACCATTTTCTCCTAAGTATCGCTGACTGGAGAATCGGGATGCCTTCCTCAAGATCTGAATTTTTGACCGGAGTTCGAGCCGCATTGCCAATTATCATTGCGGCAAGTCCCTTTGGCGCACTATTTGGTGCTCTGGCGGTCGAAAATGGCATGACAGTCTTTGAAGCGGGTTTGATGAGTGCAATTTTGTTTGCTGGTGCCAGCCAGATGGTTGGTATCGAACTGTTTGGTGAGAACATCGCTCCTTGGCTTATTGTGTTTTCCATATTTGCAGTGAATTTTCGGC
>JBCDFK010000570.1:0-1643 GCA_039178065.1 Pseudomonadota bacterium
CCCATTAGATATCTTGGTTTGGTCGAAGGCAATATAGGGTTCACCACATCGAGCATGGCCAGCATGATTTCTTGCGGTTCGCCCACCGCGAGACCACCGATTGAATAACCCTTAAGGTCCATATCGACGAGCGCTTTGGCAGATTGTTCGCGCAAATTCACATTGTCACCGCCCTGTACAATGCCAAACATTGCTTTTCCCGGCTGATTGCCAAATGCGATTTTGCATCTTTCTGCCCAGCGCAGGGAAAGCTCCATTGCACTTTTCATTGTATCCGTATCGGTAGGAAGTGCGACGCATTCGTCTAGCTGCATCTGAATGTCTGAACCAAGAAGTTCTTGAATTTCGATTGAGCGCTCGGGCGACATTTCGTGCAGCGTTCCGTCAACATGGCTTTTAAACGTAACTGCTTCCTCGCTCATTTTACGCAGGGCAGACAAACTCATCACTTGAAACCCGCCACTATCGGTCAAAATTGGGCCATCCCAACCAATTAGCTGATGTAAACCGCCGAGCCGCGCTACGCGCTCCGCACCGGGCCGCAACATCAAATGATATGTATTGCCCAGAATGATATCGGCGCCAGCATCTTTCACTTGATCAAGATATAGCCCTTTAACAGTGCCCACCGTGCCGACGGGCATGAAGGCTGGCGTTTGAATATCACCGCGTCCCGTATGAACTGTGCCGCGCCGTGCACCGGCATCAGTATTGTGGAGCGTAAAGCCAAAATCTTGCGTCATTTGTCGCGACTCTCGGGAAATAACAGGCTTGAATCGCCATAAGAGTAAAATCTGTAGTTGTTTGCCTTGGCGTGATTATAGGCTAGGCGCATGTTTTCATAGCCAGCAAAAGCGCTCACCAACATCATCAGTGTGGAACGCGGTAGGTGAAAGTTGGTCATCAGAACATCCACAAACTTGAACGCGTAGCCAGGCGTTATGAAGATATCCGTCGACCCGCGCCAAACGCTAAGCGACCCGTCATCATTCGCTGCACTTTCCAGCAAGCGGAGCGATGTTGTGCCCACAGCAACAACCCGTCCGCCTTTGGCTTTAACGGCATTAAGTTGGGCAACCACCTGATCGTCAACAAAACCGATCTCCGAGTGCATTTTGTGATCTTTGGTGTCCTCAACCTTAACCGGCAAGAAGGTACCGGCGCCCACATGCAGTGTGACAAACGCGCGGCCAATGCCGGCAGCATCAAGCGATGAGAACAACTCATCCGTAAAGTGCAACCCAGCGGTTGGCGCCGCCACTGCACCATCTTCCTTGGCGTAGATCGTCTGATAGTCCTCTAGATCTTTCGCATCTTCACCACGTTTTGCGGCGATGTAGGGCGGCAATGGCACATGGCCAATTTCCATTATTGCTGCATCAAGCGCTGGGCCCGACTTGTTAAAACGCAATGCGACTTCTCCGCCCTCGCTTTTACTTTCGATATTAGCGCTCAGTGCATCCCCAAATTGGACGACATCATCAACTCGTAGTTTTTTTGCGCCCTTGGCAAATGCCATCCAACAATCTGGGCCAGCACGCATGTGAAGTGTAAATCCAACTTCAGCGCCAGGCGCGCCTTCACGTATACGAACGCCGTTGAGTTGAGCTGGAATGACTTTGGTATCGTTGAATACGAGGCAA
>JBCDFK010000571.1:0-1619 GCA_039178065.1 Pseudomonadota bacterium
TGTCAATGCCTCAACAATGACTGCAACACCGCCAGGTCCGTAGCCTTCGTAGCGAATTTCTTCATAATCCTCGCCGTCACCTCCAGAACCCTTGTTAATAGCCCGCTGGATATTATCCTTGGGCATCGATTGACCTTTCGCATTCTGGATTGCCAAACGCAGCCGCGGATTCATATCCGGTTCAGTGACACCACCGCCCATTTTCACAGCTACGGTGATTTCCTTTGAAAGGCGCGAGAACATTTTGGAGCGGATCGCATCTTGGCGTCCCTTGCGGTGCATGATGTTTTTGAATTTTGAATGGCCTGCCACGGCGCACTCCTGTTTTTGTAGATTGAATTTTTTCGGTGCTTATAAGAAAGGCAGCGTCGCTCGTCCAGTCCTCAAAGGCACGCGTTGAACGATCCCAAAATAGTTGCGACGACCTGAAAGCCTAATAAAAGGCTTACATAGTTCACAGACGAGCGCAAAAACATCAATGAATATGAAATGGAACGAACAAAAGCAGAGGGAATTGCACCCTTCATTTTCCAAATTGCCGGCAATTCTTTTGCTGAACCATATTGTGAAGAGTATGCGGCTGAAAATTATTTCGAAATCAGCAACGTTCCGCAGTTCGAGAACGCGTTCGGAGAGCTTGACAAAATTGGCGGGAATGGAATGTTCGGTTAGTCAGATAATTAACGTGCTCACGAATTAAAACTAAAGCGTTAATTGGTTTTTTCTATTTTGAGGCTAGGTTAGACGTATGAAGCAAATTCAATACGCATACCCTAATTATGCCCGCTCAGAACGAGTCGCAGACGGAATAATACATATACTGGGTGTTTCAGGCGCCCTTTTGGGTACAGCACTGCTGCTTACATGGGCATCGTTTCGCCTGGGGGTGGGCGAAGTCACAGCACTCACGATCTACTGTCTTACAGTAATTGCGGGTTTCACCGCCTCTGCGTGCTATCACATGACTCCCTGGGAGCATTTCAGACCAGTGTTGAGGCGCATCGACCACGCCGCAATATATTTGAAGATTGCAGGTACCTATACACCATTGGTTGTCATGATCGGCAGCCTTTCGTCATACCTTATACTGACGCTTGTCTGGGGGCTTGCAGCATTTGGCACGGTCACAAAACTATTCTACTGGCAACTACCAACTAGGAGTTCCGGAACGCTGTTTTACCTGGCCATGGGATGGATAAGCGTACTGATCATATATCCTCTTGGTTTTGTAATGCCGGAAAGCGCGATCTGGCTCATCATAGTAGGCGGCCTGACTTACACCTCCGGCGTGGTCTTCTACAAATGGGAAAGCTTAAAATACTCCAATGCTATATGGCACGGGTTTGTATTTGTTGCCTCAGGTTGTTTCTTTGCAGCAATAACGATCGGCGCAGTTAGCGCCGCCGGTTGAGAAAACTTCCAATATTTCAGCGTTTAGCAGTTTTGAAATCACCCTAGAGGAACATGCTTCTTGGGCTTATGCCATCTCTTCTGATTATGAAGATGGCCAAGCAAATCGGCAATTTCTCTCAGGGCCGTTTTGTCAACAGTTTCTTCAGACCAGTCCTGGGGAACTGGTTTGGCCAATCTTCCCATCTCAGCGCGCAGCGCATTTTCAA
>JBCDFK010000572.1:0-1594 GCA_039178065.1 Pseudomonadota bacterium
GCACATCCCAAGAGCTTGTCACCATCCGATAGACTTCCGGCGCCGCCTTGTACTGTTTTATTGCATCGACGGAAAATACATCATCAATCAGTGCGTGCAGTCCTCCAGAATCGATTGCTGCACTTAACATGTCTGGCGATCCATTGGATAATATAGCAATCCGTGCCCCAGAATCGCGAAGCCGTGTCAATACCGTTGGCACTTCAGGGTAAGCGTCCAATGTCCAGTAGGCATCGAGCAGTGCTCGCCTCAAATCACTGTCGGCCCCTAAATCATTGGCTTCAAGGGCATAGTCCAATGCGTCTTCAGTCAAACGCCAAAAATCTGCATATGAGCCCATTAAGCTTCGAACCCAGGAATACTCCAGCTGTTTTTGTCGCCACATCTTGCTCATGCGTGCGCCAGCGGGGCCAAGGGCATCTGCGTGTTGGCGCACAGCCGCGTGCACATCAAACAGGGTGCCGTAGGCATCAAATACGTAAGCTGATGCGGTCATTGGAGTCGAATTCCCATACAGATTACACTGTTCAGCATTGGCGCGCGCGTCAAGTACTTACATCTATCAAATCCAAGAATTGAGAAGTGGCGCTATTTCACCATTGACCTTGATCGTAAAATGTCTGACTTCTGACATGCGAAGGGAGAAGCCAAATGCCGGTCAATACTAAAGCGAGAAGTCTTACATGGACCTATCTTGATGGCGATTGGCATGAAGGCAATGTTCCGATATTTGGCGCAACAACCCATGCACTTTGGTTGGGTTCATCTGTATTTGATGGTGCTCGTTGGTTTGAAGGCGTAGCGCCTGATCTAAATCTGCACTGCGAACGCGCCAATAGATCGGCAATTGCGCTTGGCTTAAAGCCAACGCTCAAGGCAAGCGAAATCGTTGCAATCGCTTTGGACGGATTGAAAAAATTTGACGGCAACACAGCAGTTTATATTCGGCCCACCTATTGGGCCGAGCATGGCGGCTATATGGGCGTTCCCGCTGATCCGGAATCGACACGGTTCTGCCTTACCTTGTTTGAGTCACCGATGATCGAGGTCAAAGGCTTTTCCGTTGGACTTTCTCCGTTTCGGCGTCCGACGCTGGAGACTATGCCTACTGATGCTAAAGCAGGCTGTCTTTATCCAAACAACGGCCGCGCAATCATAGAGGCTAAGAAGCGTGGATTTGACAATTGTCTGATGCGCGACACGCTTGGCAATATCTGTGAAACGGGCACGTCAAACATTTTTCTGGTGAAAGATGGACTTGTATCTACGCCCGCTGCAAATGGCACTTTTTTGTCCGGGATCACTCGTGCACGGATCATGGATTTGTTGCTTGGATATGGTTTCAAAACCAATGAAAAGACCATCACTATGCAAGATGTGATGGAGGCAGATGAGATTTTTTCAACGGGCAATCACTCCAAGGTTGTTCCGATCACGCAAGTCGAAGACCGCAAGATCGAAGCGGGCCCGATTGGCAAAAAAGCGCGTGCGCTATATTGGGAATGGGCCCATGATGACGTGTTAGCGAGGATGAAGCGCTGAGATAAATCTCTTTTGGCATGCAAATGATATTGTCGAAATGCGCCGATCTGCC
>JBCDFK010000573.1:0-1594 GCA_039178065.1 Pseudomonadota bacterium
GCAAAGCCTTCAGTCCGGCTCGCTCGACTTCGAGCGTCCGCAACGCAGATTGAAGACCGGTATTGATTGCGTGATCATTCATTGTTCTGTTTTTCGCCCATATTTAGTTTGGGCTACTGCACCTTTCGGTATTTGTCCATGCGTTGGCAATAAACCATGGCAAAGTAATTTCAAACTGGCGCATGGTGACCTTGTTTTGCTGGCCTTTCACACATTCTTAAATCATTCGTTAACCGCTTTTGTTTACGCCTGATTAACAACAACAAGGTCCATTTTAGTGACGATTTTGGCACAAAGACATGCGAAGGCTTTACGGCGCCAATTCCTGTTTGGAATTGCGCTGGTTTCGCTGTGGTCGAGTGCAGCGATGCCAGTGATGGCGCAGGAGGCGGATGCTGATGGACCGGGTCCCATCTCTGGCCTGAGTATTGATGAAATCGCTCCAGCTGATAGTGCGAATGCCGACGCTGGATCTACACTCCCTTATCGCATTGGCCCAGTTGACCCAATTGGCGGTGTAGATAGAGGAGAAGTTGTCGATGAGATTGATCCTTATGCGGCAGAGGGCTTGCGTTTGGGCACATTTATCGTCCGCCCGACTCTTGAAATTGGGCTTTCTGGAACACATTCAGTTTCCAATACCGATACCAATGGACCTGCCGGTGTTGTTGAAACTAAGTCCACATCTTATGCCAGCACCAATTCCGTCGGATTGCAGATTGACTCCGATTGGTCACGCCACTCTCTAAATCTGGACTTGAATGGCACATTGCCCATCGGAATTTCTGGTGATGACGACGAGCCGACCGCGGATGTTGTTGGTACTTTGGGGTTAGACCTATCGGCGCTTACGTCTTTATCTTTGTCGGCTACTTATGGCTACGATACGGAAAATCCCCAGTCAGCAGCGTTTTTAGATGCAATTGAGGCAGGTGCACCTTTGTTGCGTAGCATCAATGAGCCAGCCACCCAGAGCTATTCTGGCTCGGCGACACTAAACCATGACTTTGGAGGGCTTTCGGCGCAAATTAGTGCTGCTATTTCACGTTTGGAGTATGGCGCTGCTCAGCTCTCAGACGGCACGACAATTTCGCAGTCAGACCTGAATTCAATAAACTATGATCTTTCATTGCGCGGGGGATACGCGCTTTCAGGTGTGCTCTCGCCATTTGTGGAAGTGGGTTATGGACAGCGTGTCACCGATGATCTGGTGGATTCAGCCGGTTTGAATAGAAACGCCACGAACTATCAATTGCGTCTCGGAACGGAGATAGATTTTGGCGAGAAGCTTAACGGCGAAGTCGCCTTTGGCTACGGCGTTGAACAATATGATGATGCATCGCTTGCTGATGTTAGCGGATTGATTGCCGATATCGCGCTTGCTTGGTCGCCGGTTCGTGGCACTGATGTTACGCTTAATGCAAATACGAGTTTTGCGCCGAGCGGCACTGAAGATGTTTCTGGCTCATTGCTTTATGCAACCGAGTTGGGGCTAACTCATCGCCTCACATCGCAGTTAACCGGCACAGCTTCCATTGGTGCCGCATTTGAGACGTTTGAAGGACCGGCGGCGGATGAGACCACGCTCAACGGC
>JBCDFK010000574.1:0-1588 GCA_039178065.1 Pseudomonadota bacterium
AAAGAGATGACACATTATGCACTTGTAACAATGGTCGTAAAAGACAAGGAAAAACTGGGCCAATATCTCGCCGTTGGCGGGCCCGCCGTTGCCAAACACAGTGGTAAGCCAATCGCGGGTGGGCCAGAAACCCTTTCATTGCAGGAACCACATGGCCCTACACGCGGTGTCGTGCTGGCGTTTCCATCACCCGACAACGTAACTCAATGGCTCGAAGATCCAGAACTGGCGGATGTTCATGCTCTGCGCAATGCAGCCGCTGATGTAACGATTTTGTCTTTGCCGGCGATGTAGTGCGCTTCGGATAAGTTGGGAGCGCGGCCGCTTATTCAGTCAGGCAATCTGCGCTTCCAGCAGATCCACTGCTTGTGCGAGGTTCTCATCGACCACATGTAGATATTGGGTCCAGTCTTCAAGCTTAGTGAGCTCTTCGGCGCCATCGGAGATGCCACGTAGGCCGATCATTGGCACATCAAACATCATGCATGCGCGCAGAATTGCGAAGCTTTCCATGTCGACCATTTCGGCGTCGATATCATCATAATGGGCACCCGATACAATGCTCGCGCCGGTAGATAGTCGCGCAGATTTTATACCGTTGATTTGCATCGGCATGTCGATCGCGATCGGAAGATCTGTGAGTGGCGTTTGACCCTTTTCAAACCCCAATGGCGAGGCATCCATATCACGATAGCTGACAGATGATGCCTGATAGACCTGTCCCTGTTCCAAAACGCGTGAGCCGCCTGAGCCCAAAGAAACCAAAATATCGGGCTTTTGGGACGCAAGCACCTTGGTGACGCTAACTGCGCTTTCAACCGGCCCAATGCCGCAGAGCAGCGGCGTGATACGCGCCTTTAGATGGTCGCCATATTCGGGATTCGCGGCCATCACATAGAGCACCGATTTCGAGCCGACTTGCTTGAACATCAGTTAAGCCACCAAAGCGAAAGGTTGAGAATTGTCGCAAAGCTGATCCACGCCAAATAGGGCACCATCAACCATGACGCAGCTCGATCATCGGCCCATGATTTGATGATGAAGCTGATCGTTAAAACAACCATCGCGATGATGATCAACGCTGCTGGCAGCATCCAATGATATGTGAAAAACACCGGCGACCACGTCAGATTGAGCGCCAATTGCGCAAACCACAAAATCATCACGCCGCTATCTGACGCACGCATCCATGTTCGCCATCCGGCAATTGCAATCATAAGGTAGAGCAACGTCCAAACCGGACCAAAAATCCAATTTGGCGGATTGAAGAACGGTTTGGTCAGCCCATCATACCATTCACCAGGCAGGTTCTGCAGGCCCACAAGTGAACCGCCACCCACGCAAAGCGCAATAAATGCTATTAGTGTAATAATTCTGGTTGCCATAGAGCCTCTATTTCAGTCTCTGCAACACCGCAAAGAAGAAACCATCAGTGCCAGTGGAACGCGGCGTAAGCGTGACGCAATTGTAGTCGGTCGTCCATGGTTTTGGTCCACCTGTTCCAAACAAGTCTTCCCAGGCTTCACCGGCGCCGAGCAAATCAAAGTCTTCGTGACGGTCGCCAAACGCATATATCTGACTCTCATTC
>JBCDFK010000575.1:0-1574 GCA_039178065.1 Pseudomonadota bacterium
AGATGATCCTGACTTTGGTATTTATGCCGGAATTGGGCAGGCATTCTGATGAATAAATTAGCCGCGCCCCTGCTCTCTTTGGTTTTGTTCTTGTTTGCCTTTCTGGGGCCTGCATATGCGCAGGAAGAGGCAGAAAAATCGCGGCTTATCACATTTGTAGAAGAACAATTATCATCGGATAACCGCCAAATTCGCCTTAATGGCATTGAGGGAACACTGTCTTCTGATGTTTCGTTTAGCAGCATTACGATTTCGGATGATGACGGCGTTTGGCTTACGATTTCGGAACCGCGTCTGATTTGGAATCGTTCGGCCTTGTTGCGCGGCCGTCTGGAAATCGAAAAGCTCTCAGCTGCCAGCATAGACATGCCGCGTGGGCCAATTGCAGACGAAAGCGCACCGCCACCTGAAGCAGGTAGTTTTTCAATTCCTGAGCTGCCGGTCTCCATTAATCTCGAAGAGTTGGACGTTCCCAGCGCGCGATTTGGGCAATCCGTGTTCGGGCTTGAAACCGAAATTTCTCTCAATGGTGCCATTGCACTTGATGATGGATCGCTAAAAACAAATTTGGACGTTGTTCGCCTTGATGGCCCCGGTGGTAGCTTGAAACTGGATGTCACATATGACGGTACCCAACAAACCATCGAACTTGATGTGCAATTGCAGGAACCAGAAAATGGCATCATTGCCAATCTAGTCAATCTTGACGGTAAGCCGCCAGTTGCACTGGAGATTGCAGGTAATGCGCCAATAGATGAACTGCGTGTCGACCTGAGTTTTGATGTTGATCAACAGCGCATCATGACCGGCAAGCTCGCGCTTGATGGCACAGCTGATGGCATGCGTATCGGCGGAAATCTTGGCGGTCCACTTTCAACGATATTGCCAGAAGACTACGCGAAGTTGCTCGGCACTCAAAGTCAATTGAAGTTCGATGCTGTGCGGTTGTCTAGCGGCAAAACACAAATAACTGAGCTTACACTAGACAGCGGCTCCATCTCTTTGGCAGCGGATGCTGGTTTACTCGCCGATGGCTTTTTGAGTGCATTGAATATTGACGCGCAAGTAGCTGAACAATCAGGTGACAAAATTGTACTGCCCGGCTCCGAAAATCCCATTCAATTTTCAAATGCGCAGATCATTGTAAATTATGATGTCGAAAAGGGATCCGAATTCGTCCAATCATTCGCATTGGAGGATGTTGAAACATCAAACCTATCAATTGGTGATATCAGTCTACTCACCAAAGGTACGGTCTCTAACTTCAACAATTCTCTGAATCGCGCTTTGGAATTTTCGACTTCTGGCGCACTTAGCAATGTGACATCAGACGATGTGGCATTGGCCGAGGCCATAGGCAGCGATATTGAGATCGCGGGTGCAGGTTCCTGGAAAAGCGGCGCGCCGTTCGTTCTGTCGGCCTTCGACATCATGGGCGCAACTTATGCAATGCGTTCAAATGGCCAATTTCAATCTGGTGAATTCGACGGACAGATTGGGCTGGAAGCGGCCGACTTAAAATCTTTTGCATCAATCAGCGAGCGTCCCCTTGGCGGCACGCTGGGGCTGGTTGC
>JBCDFK010000576.1:0-1560 GCA_039178065.1 Pseudomonadota bacterium
CTTCGTCCCTTCTGTAGACCTTTAGACGCTTAGAGCCGCCATTTGCCACGTATCCACAAGTTGGTAAGCCTTTGCTCATCGCGGCGGAATGCAAATGCAGTAAAGCTCGTTCGTTGGAAGCCCTGAAACCAGACGTTAGCCCTGGCTTCCAAAGCACGAGCTCTATTTCGTACACCGCGCGCAATGCGCATCGCCAATCAGGTTGGGGCAAGCTGCATGGTTGGAGCAGCAGGCGCAATCGCGTCTCGGACTTGATTGCTCAAAGTGCAATTGGTCCCATCACTAGCGCTCTCCAACAAGTACAGTCATCCGTGCTTGTGAGGTTCTTTAGGCAGTAGCCAAGCATTTTCCATTGCAACGAACGCCCAAACCTAGCTCATTGTACCAAATGCTGCGAAAAGAGCGAATGGTTGCTATTCGTTCAATTCCTCTCGGAGCCACTCGATAAGCTGGTTTGTGTTTGGGTGGACTTCGCTCGATTTACTGCGAAATACTGACATCTCGGTTGGACGGGGTAACTTCTCCTTGCACGGTTTAACGAGCTTGCCTTCTGCGATCATTCCTCCCGTTGTTCTGCCCCACCCAAGCGCAATTCCTTGACCGGCAACTGCGGCTTGAAGAACCAGCGGGTAGCTATCAAATGGTACATACTTTGGACGATCGGCCGGACTCGCCCCAACGCTTGCGAACCATTCTTCCCAACCCGTCCAATCTTGCGGCAGGACAGCATGGACCAGCAGCGGAAACTGCCCGATTGCATCAGGGGCAATAGGCTGCGACGCATCCGCGATCAAAGACGGAGCACACACCGGAAAAATGTCGTCAGCAGCCGTAAAAACCAAACGAGCGGACCCGGACGCACGGCCAGATGTCTGTATCGCAACATCAAAAGCCTCCGCAGTTTCAGTCAACGGATTAAGGCTGCTCACGACCCGCAACTCAACACTAGGGTAGCGCTCATGAAACCGTGCCAGACGCGGCATGAGCCAATAGAACGCTTCACACAATTGGCAATGCAAGATCAATTCCGTAGTGCGACGTTTTCCTTGAATCGCGGCCAGCTCGGTCGTGATATCGGCGAGAGCCCTGCCAACCACCTCGCCAAGCCGCCGCCCAGCATCGGTCAGAAACACTGCACGGTTACGTCGCTCGAAGAGCGTAAAGTTCAATTCCCGTTCTAGCGCGGCGATCTGTTTGCTCACCGCAGTTTGTGTCATCCCAAGTTCTTCTGCTGCGCGAGAAAAACTTTCGTGGCGAGCTGCAACCTCGAAAGGTCGGAAGCGAGACAGTGGCGGGAGTGACATGGTTTTCAATCCATTCCTTTTAGTTATGCAAATGAGGCAAGAATTCCTTTTTCACAAAAGGCGATACATGCTTTCTGGTCAATGGTGATGTAGAGACCGGAAGTCAGAATGAAATCGGCGGCTGCCAAAAACCAGACCACCATTGCGGTCCTTGCTATCGTTGTATCCGTTGCTGCGCTTTCACTCGGCGACGCACTGATCAAAGGAAACGGCCTTTCTCTACCGTTATGGCAAATGTTCATTTTGCGGTCATGCA
>JBCDFK010000577.1:0-1543 GCA_039178065.1 Pseudomonadota bacterium
CACGCTGCTTGGTTCTTTCGGAACTCTGCGAAGGGCCGTACGGCTAACATCTTTCATGAAAGCATGCTTCACCTAACCCAGCCGGGGCAAACGGCACTCATGAATGCCCGCCCGACAGCGCTATCTTTCCGCCGCGGATTTTTCAGGGTTCAGCACCCGTTGACCAAAACCTCTTCTAGCCAACCCACGACACCGCCCGCCTCACAGATCATAGGTAATGATCCGCCGTTCCATGAGGAAGGTGAGTGTAGTGTAGGGGATTGATGGGAGAGTTGGATAAGTTTTTAATTTCCGTCATTCCTGTGCTTGTCACAGGAATCCATTCCCTGATGTTGGTGATAGGCTTAAGTGATTGAGAACATTTTACTGTTTCACCGCCTCAGGAATGGATCCCCGGCAGTGAGTTGTTGAACTTGCCTTCGATGCGCAGACACACCATTTGACCGGCTGAACTCTGAATTCAAATCCGCTGCTTAATCAAAGCTTGAATAGGCGGACAGGGCTGCCTTCAGCGCGAGCAATGACGTCCTTGGCCTCCAAATCAAGTTGCACTGTTTTAAGCCACCAACCCGATGTAGCGCCGCCCGGAAACAGAGTTTGATCAAGGTGAGGACGCAGGGCATCTTGGGCGTCGGCCACCTTAATACCAGGCGGCTCTGTCGGCAGCACGGGCAACAAGACGTCCTTCATCGCCATATATTTTGCCTTGTTCACCCGATGGGTGCGTCCTGGCGTATTCACATTCTCAACAACAATTTTTTCGTCGCTAGACATCAAAATTGATCTTACCGCGTCTGCACTATCAATTGAGCAGTGCAAAGCTCGCGGAGAAGCCGGAAAGCGAAATTTCCAGATTGATATTGTTTCCACCAATATTGCTGACAGCAACAATCGCGGTATTGCCAGCCTTTAGGGCCTCAATGACGGCATCGCTCAGCGGAATGCGCGCATAAGAACCGTTTGCATCAGCTGTTGTAATTGCATACTGGGTTGGCGTGCCATTGTCGATCGAAAAGGAAACGCCTTTTGTCAGATCCAGACCATGCGGCAATACCAAGCGCATTACGTAGCTGCCTTTCTCATCCTTAAAGATGTTGGCCGTAACAATGCGTTGTCGTGTTTGCGCCCGAATAATGGACTGAGACATCGCGCATGCGAGCACAGCTTGATTGGCCTGATTGTTGCAGTTAACCAGCCATCTTGGCGCGGGATTGCTACTTTGTTCAGCCGTCTGGGTTTGCGCCCAGGCAGGTGCTGCCAGAAGCGCAATAGAAATCAGAAATGTACGAAATATGAACTTATGCATATCTGGGCCTTTATAAATGGTCAAAACTGGCGAATGAACTTTCTAAAATGGCGCCAAATTGGCGCCATTACATCCTTTTATATGATTACTCAGAATGCGCAATTGTAAGGTGCTCTAGAACTCCATATTGGCTTTTATGAATCCGCCAGATTGAGCTGAGTTCTCTGAGTAACGGCCTTGGAAGCCGAGCTGGATTGTGGCTGCACCATCATCCATAAATGTGAAGCCTGCTTCAAC
>JBCDFK010000578.1:0-1538 GCA_039178065.1 Pseudomonadota bacterium
ACCTGTAAGAAAACTGATGTGTATATTGTCACAACACACAACGCCCCTGCACTGGATAATTGGACAACTCAGTGTGCATTCAAAAAGTGGAGGTCAGCTCTGATAGGGCTGGCGATCGAATGGAACAGGAATGCCTAAACCCAGGCTTTGGATCGCCAACGACTATTCGCAAATATTTTCTCGGATGAAACAGTTGGAACCTATGCACCCATCCCAGCCCTCTTTTTTGATGGACTGAGACTTTTCACCGAATTCCTGTTCAATCACGTTGATTGACTTGATCTTGTCAAATCGGAATATGCGCTCTGACTCGTAATCGCGTCCCGCTGTACATCCTCGGCTTTGCCAACCGTGTAGATAAAGTTTTCCGTTATTACCAACAGCCACCTGGTGCACATCAACAAGGCGCGGCAAACAACCTTTGCTAGCATCCTTGTCATACACGAGTTCAACCACGCGGCTTTCTTCAGCCGCTTCACACAATTGGTCCGGCAAGTCTGATTGGGCATACGCGGCAGAGATCGGTACGAGCATCAAAAATAATGTAACCGCCTTGTTGTTCAATCTCATTGCCGCTCTTTCCTAAATCGGTGACTGCACCCAGCTGTGCCATTGCAAATCACTACATCAATCAAGCTGACATTCCAATCAAGAGGCCCGGTAGGCATGCATTTGGAACATGGCTCATTTGCAGTTATAGCTCTACAATTCTGAATATTCATCAATATATCCGTGGCAAGAACTAAATGGAGAATGTTATGAGTATTAAATCATCTATCGCGCGCATTGCAGGTGCGTTTTCATCACCTTCGCGCCAAGAAATCGAACGCGCCTACCTCGACAAGTCTGTCTCAATTACAGACCTTGAACGTCGCCAAAATGAAATTGCACGTGGCAAATTCCACGGATTGTAAGATCTAGTTGCCCATTTTCGAGCAATACTAAAGTGCTCGCCAAGCGGCGAGTGCGACGACCGCCAGCATCGCAAGAGCCATCAATACATTGATTGCAAATTGCGTGCGCGGCGCCAGGTTTAGCCGGTGCAAAGAGACACCGGCCCAAAGCCAGGCGATATGAACCAAAATCCAGAGTACATTTACGATCAGAAATTTGCTGACTATTTCGGCACCAAATGCGTTCGGAAACAACGGAAACCCTGTAAAGAGCGTAGTGTTGACCACATAGGCTTTTGGGTTCAGGGCCTGCAGCGCGATACCATCTAAAATTCCCGGCTGTTTTAGCGCTGGAGCAAATGCAATCTTCCGGCCTGAAAATGCGATTCTAACAGCCAGATAAATCAGATACGTTACCGAAGCCCATAGCAAAAAGGTTCGGATGACCGGCTCCGCAAGCAATAGAGCTGCGAGACCCGTTACAACACAAAGCGCAACCATATTGGTGCCGATAAACAGCCCTGTCATGTAGCGAAATCCGGCGTTATATCCAAATGCAGATCCAACGCCAGCGACGCTTAGAACGCCGGGTCCCGGCGTAATAAACAACAGTAAAATCGCTATAATAAAGCTGGTCATTTTAGG
>JBCDFK010000579.1:0-1517 GCA_039178065.1 Pseudomonadota bacterium
ATTCGTTTTTCTTCGATTGGTTCGGAAAAGAAATTGCCGAGCGATCCAGCGGATCATTAACGATGAAGCTGTATCCGGCTGGCCAACTGGGAGCCGGTCCGGTTCAACAATACAAACGGGCTGTTGAAGGTGTCGCTGACATCACGTTCGGCTTGCAAACCTATACGCCAGCTATTTTCCCGAAAAGCATCTTGGCGGTGCCTCCGGGGAAACACACCACCGCGCTTGAATCGACAAAAGCGATCTTGAATGTCTTTGATAAACATCTCGCAGACGAATACGAAGACGTGAAACTTTTGGGTATCTTTACCGTCGCGGGTGATGCTTGGGCAGCAACAAAGGATTTGTCGACACTTGAAGGCCTTAGTGGTTCGAAGGTTGTTCCATTTGCGACTATGACGTCGCCAATTTTCGAAGCTTGGGGCGCTGTTCCTGTTCAATTGCCTGTGACTGAAATGTACACGGGCCTTTCGACGGGTACGATCGATGGCACGTCGATTTCGGCAAGCCAATTGACGCCACCTTGGAACTTTGGCGAGGTCGCAACGCACTACATCGACAATATTCCTGTCAGCTTTGCTGTCTTCTTTGTTGCGATGAACAAAGATCGATACATGGAACTGTCCGATAATCACCGAAAAATCATTGATGATTTGGCTGGCGAGACTGTTTCCATGAAAGGTGCTACAAGCTTTCACAATGACTCACTTCGCGGAATGAAGGCGAACGCAAGCGATGCACCACAAGTCAAGGATGTAACCTTCTTGACTGTATCAGATGATGAACGCGCAAAAATGGATGCCTTGACGGCTGAGGCGCTACAAAGCGTCTTTGCCGAGTACGCTGATCGTGGCATCGACAATGCCGAAGAGATTTACAACGCTCTTAACCAATAAATGAGCAGACCGGGCCTTCGGGCCCGGTTTGTCTGTAGATGGGGGCGATATTGCCTCACCCACGCTGTCCCGATTATGACGAACTCTTTCAGGAGTCGCTGGATTTCAGCGCCGCGATACATATCGCGTCGACATGACTTTCAAGCCAATCGTGGTCCAAGGGAAGTCCGGCAATAAGTTTGCGGAAATAGGGCACGGCGATCGCTGTTTCGATAAGTTGCTCAACCGGCGCATTGGGAGCAAGCTCGCCCCGTTCTCGTGCTGCTTCGAACACATCGCGCACATTGCTAATTCGGTCATGCATGAAATTGTTGATGACCAACCGGCTCTCGTTGTCTGTTGCCGCCACTGAAATGACCTGCGGCACAATCTGCCCCCAAGGTGTGTCGTTCAGCGCAGACATTAAGATCCCAAGAAGCCAGCTTAAATCAGCGTGCAGTGGCCCATTGGTTTTTGGCGCAATCATTGGCGGGCTTGCAGCCCGTTTGAATGCGTCGTTGCGCAGTAATTCAATCTGAGGCCAATGGCGGTATAACGTGCTGCGTGCGATGCCTGTCTCTGCGCTTATTGAGGCATGGCTTACGCCAGACACCCCTTTGGACTTCAATAAGTCCAAAGCCG
>JBCDFK010000580.1:0-1514 GCA_039178065.1 Pseudomonadota bacterium
CTCCTGGCTTTGCTGTGTTTCCGTCTTGATATTTCACGTTTTGATTAAGGCCCACATAACGTGTTAGCTAAGCGGCGCGCATAAGCGCGTCCCGTGGAGGCCGAATGGCCGGAGCGGCTTGAGCGGTTTGTTAGGTGCTGGAATACCTAAGACCATGGAATTACCAATCGCCAATTGCTAGCAAGCCTACCAGGAGTAGATTTACAGCTACGAAGCTCAAGAAGATATATCGGACTCGCACACAAAGCGGAGAAATCCATGATCTTTCCTCTTTTCTAGCGAGCTCTTCACCGTACCGTTCAATAACTGAAAAGTGCTGATTGGGAGATGAGGTGTATCTATTTGAGAAATTGCTCGCAACCGCACGAAAGTAGATGAGGACGAAAAGCAGCAGAAAACACATGTTGAAGAAGTGCCACGCAAGAAGTCCCAAGTCTTTCAACTACTGTGCACCTAACTACAACTAGTTGGTTAAATTCGGAACGGTGAGTTTGGTGCAAAAAGTCATATAGCTTGTTTTGTTTGGGGTGGTTCTTGGGGTTTTCTCATTTGGATCAACTGGCTACTTGGTTTTTGGGTGCTGTGAAAATGCGGCATTGGTGTTTATAGTTGTCGATTTCCTAGTTTCTGTCGAGCGGTTTTCCTATTCGCCTTCTGTTTTGGTTCTGTTGAAATGACACCTTCGTTTTATTGGGAGTGGTGTCATGTCGACCAAGTTGTTGGATCGTGTTCGGGCGGCGGTTCGGGTGCGGCAGTACAGTTACCGAACTGAGCAGACTTATGTTCACTGGATCATTCGATTCATTCGATTTCACAAGCTGCGTCACCCGGAAAAGATGGGGAAGCGCGAAATTGAAGCTTTTCTTTCGCATTTGGCCTCGGACCGCAAGGTGTCGGCTGCGACGCAGAATTTGGCGCTTTCGGCCATTCTCTTTCTCTATCGCCAGGTGCTCGAACTGGAGTTGCCCTGGCTCGATGATGTGGTCAAGGCGAAGCGGCCCGTTCGCTTACCGGTGGTGCTGACTCACGATGAGGTCCAGTGCATTCTGTCTCGCCTACGGCCGCCGCATGACTTGATTGTTCAACTGCTCTATGGCTCAGGTCTTCGGATCAGTGAAGCCCTGCGGCTGCGCGTCAAGGATGTCGACTTTGAACGCTTGTCGCTGATCATTCGTGACGGCAAGGGTGCCAAGGACCGGGTCACTGTGATGGCTGAGCGCTGTCGGGCGCCGCTGGTTCGCCAGGTCGAGATGGCCATGGAGCGTGGCGAGCTCGATCGGCAGCTGGGCGAAGGCGGTGTGATTCTGCCCAAGGCGCTGGCGCGAAAGTTTCGCAATGCGCAGTTTGAGCCTGGTTGGCAATGGGTGTTTCCCTCACACAAGCTCAGTCAACATCCTGAAACCGGTCAAACCGCTCGTTTTCACGTCTATGGCACCACGGTGCAAAAAGCGGTCAAGCGCGCGACCCGTGAATGCCAGATCCCCAAACACGTTACTTGCCATACGTTTCGCCAC
>JBCDFK010000581.1:0-1510 GCA_039178065.1 Pseudomonadota bacterium
CGAGAATCGCCTCTCGTGCGGCCGGTAAAAGCGGCGCGGAAGCGTTATAATCGAGATATATGGATGGCTTTGGCACTAGTTTGACACTTCAATGACGGATTTTCTTGTATTTTGCATCCCAAACACCTTAAGGAGTGTCTGAACAATAAGCCCTATTTGGAACAATCGACGCCCGCCATCAAGAACTGCTGTCAACTAATTGACGTTAAGCCGCAAATTGATTGGGTGTGATGATGTGGAGACTATATGCCTGAGGTTATTTTCAACGGTCCTGCTGGCCGTCTAGAAGGTCGTTACCAACCCGCTGCCGATAAGAACGCGCCAATTGCGATGATCCTTCATCCTCATCCGCAATTTGGCGGCACCATGAACAACAAGATTATCTACGATCTGTTTTACATGTTCCAAAAGCGAGGCTTCACGACACTTCGTTTCAACTTCCGCTCAATTGGCCGCAGCCAAGGCGACTTTGACCATGGCATTGGCGAACTCTCTGATGCCGCTAGCGCGCTTGATTGGATTCAATCGCTGCACCCCGAATCTAAGTCTTGCTGGATCGCTGGCTACTCTTTTGGCGCGTGGATAGGCATGCAGTTGCTGATGCGTCGCCCGGAAATCGAAGGCTTCATGTCCATCGCGCCGCAACCAAACACATATGATTTTGCATTTCTTGCGCCTTGTCCGTCATCTGGCTTGATTATTCACGGTTCGGAAGACCGTGTTGCGCCGCCCGTTGCTGTGCAAGGATTGGTCGACAAGTTGCATCTTCAAAAGGGCATATTGATCACACAGAAAACCATGGAAGGCGCTAACCATTTCTTCCAAGATCAGGAAGAAGAGTTGCTGGACAATTGTGCTGACTACCTGGATGCGCGATTACGTGGCGAACTTGTACCGGAAGTAATCAAGAAGCTAAAATAGCTTGGGCGAGCACCCCGCCGGTAACAGGCTCTCTGCAGCCTGTTGTTGAGGGGAATGTAAGTGGCAACCCTTTAAGTGAGCGGACGGCAAGATAAGCCCATGCTTCCGCTTCCATCATATCTGCATCAAACCCGGCTTGATCAGCACTCATCACTTGAGCATGGTTGCCAACGCCTTCACGAATGTAACGCATGATTTCTTTGTTTCGCGCACCACCGCCTGCGATGATGAAGGTTTCAGGCATCTGAAGTTGCTGTTTTGCGGAAGCAACAATCGCGCTGGCAGTCAATTTGGATAATGTTGCTGCACCATCAGCGAGGCTCAATCCCTCAAGTCCATCCAACGCAAAATCGTTACGGTCCAGTGATTTAGGCCCTGTTTTGGAGAAAAATGGCGAAGACAAGTAACGAGCTATGATGGCCTCATCGGGATTACCATCTGCAGCAGTAGTGCCCTCATCGTCAAAGGCGACGCCAGCTTGCTGTTCCATCCATTGATCGACAAGCGCATTGCCGGGACCGCAATCAAAGGCAATTGGATCTTGGTTCTCAAAAACGAAAGTTGCGTTCGAAATACCGCCGATGTTCAC
>JBCDFK010000582.1:0-1509 GCA_039178065.1 Pseudomonadota bacterium
CCAAACACCCCACCGATGGTCTCCATCAACCGGTGTCCGGCCTGACCCCCTCCCAAATGCCTCCCCAATAAACCGTTCAGCACATAATGCTGAACGGTTTTTTGCTATGCCGAACTAGGGGGGAGAAAAGTGAATTTCAGGCCTCATGATCTGGCTGATAGTACCGCCCGCATTGATGGCGCGATATATAGGCCTAGGAGGGCGCGCGGCTTGGCTGACGGTGCGACTGACCCAATTTCTGTTTTCCATTGACGTTAGAGACTGAGATAGGGCTCGATCGGTGATAGATGGAAGGTTTTTCTTAATATCATTGAAATAGCTTGGCGCATGAATGGACACCAATATCGGCAATGTCCACGAGCGCCGCAACAAAAATTTATCTTCATCGTCGGCCACATGATAGATTTGATGTGTGATCTTGCCGGTCGTTTTCCCCAATTCTGTCAATCTGAATTCGGGTCGCAGCGGGTGTCCGTAACCAGGGTTTCGCTCCATCAATCCAATTTCGATCAAATGATCCATGCTCTGCGCAAAGGCCGAACGGCTTGCGCCTGTTGCAGTTAGCAAAGGTGCCTGTCGTCCCACAACACCCGCATGCATGTTTGCCAATATAGAGAGCGCCCACGCTCTGGAGGTGATGTTGACAAATGTATTTATGTACATAAAGTATAGTTACTATATTTTAATTCACAAGGAAAGACCATGGCCCTCATTTCGTTGGAAGATACCATCACCATCGCTCTATCGGTAAAGGATCGCCACGCCAGCGCTCAGTGGTATGAGGAAATGCTGGGATTCGAAGTTCTTTATCACGCAGACGAAGCTGGTTGGTCGGAACTGCAAACAAAGACCAATGGCGTTACGCTCGGGCTCGGCGAGCACACTGAACCTGCGCCGGGCAATTGTGTTCCTGTTTTTGGGATTTCTGATCTCGATGCCTCTCGTAAATTATTAGAACAAGCGCATGTTAAGTTTGATGGCGAGACTGATGTAGTAGAAGGCATGGTCAAGACAGCAACATTTTACGACCCCGATGGAAATGCGCTCATGCTCGCTGAGGATCTGACTTAACTGCCCTATATGAATTACCAGACAGGTGAGCACACTTAACCTTTCCCGCACATAGCGAAAACCATCGTTTTCGCGGCAGGTGGAAGTCGCTTTAGGCAAAAGCGCGAGGGCGCGTCCGAACTCATACGAGTTCGTATGAGCGTATAGAGGTCAATAATCTCCACCGTCATCCCGCATACGACAAGCGAAGCGATGTCGAAAGTGCGGGATCCATTCCTGAATTTTGGAAACGGGGCGGCGTGGTGGCACAACATGCCCAATCGCAAAATCTTCAGGAGTGGATCCCTTCACACGGCGCAAGCTTGTTCTAGACTCGCACAGGAATGACGAAGCGCGTGGTACCTTGTCTAGCTAAATGGCACACCTCTTCGTTTTCGCACCAAACTGGCCGAGTTTTGAGCAATACAATCTCTGTTTCAAACGAAACGGGCGGTTTGA